>JAHEDL010000485.1 GCA_024641255.1 Pseudorhodobacter sp. | reverse complement strand
GTAGCGCTGCCGGGGGGTGATGGCGCAGATCCATAGGGCCGCCGGCTCGGGCGGCCTTATGCGGGGCTGGACATCAGGGCTGCGGGCAGAGGCCGTTCACCAGCGCCACTTTGCAGGCGGACGGGGCGGGGGCGGTTGCTGCTGGCGTCGTGGCTGCCGTGGCGGGCGCTGTTGCCGCGGGCGGTGTGGCGGCAGGCGCTGTGCTGGCGGGTGCTGGAACAACCGGGGCTGCGGCGGCTGGCAAGACTGCCGGGGCCGGGATCATCGCCGGTTTTGGGGCGATCAGCGGTGCGGCCGCGACAACGGGCGTCACCGGCGCTGCGGCTTTCTTTTTCACCACCGGTTTGGGCGGCAGGTTCAGACCTTGGGGATAAGACCCGTCGGCGTTCAGCACCACCACTTTGGCACCGTCTTGCACGCGGCTATACAGATCCATCACGTCTTGGTTGATCATGCGGATGCAGCCCGACGAGGCGTTTTTGCCGATCGAATCCCATTCCGGGGTGCCGTGAATACGATAGCCGTAGTCGATGCCATTGGTCGTCAGATACAAAGCGCGCGCGCCCAGCGGGTTTTCCAAGCCGCCCGGCTGGCCCTTTTCCCATTTCGCAAGTTCGGGCTTGCGTTCGATCATTTCCGGCGGCGGCGTCCATTTCGGCCAAGTGGTGCGCGAGGTGATCAACGCCTCGCCCGACCATTGAAACCCGGCGCGGCCAACTGCGATGCCGTAGCGGGTGGCGGTGTTTTTGGCGGTGATCAGATAAAGATGCTTTTCCGCCGGATTGATGATGACGGTGCCAACCGGCTCTTCCGTCGGGAAATACACCTGCTGGCGCTGAAACTCTGACGGGACCTTTTCAACCGGAACCGCCGGAATGGTGAAGCTGCCGTCGTTCATCGACGAATAGACACCTTCCACGATTTTCGGCGCCGGGGCTTTGACAATGCCAGCTTCGACCATGCGCGGATCGGGAACACAGGCGGCGAGACTTAGGGAAAGCGCCGTCGCGGCACAAAATTTCAACATCAAAAATCGCATCAGGCCGTCCATTTTATTGGGGCGGCCGCAGGGGCCGCCCGGATTCTGCTGATGTAACGCTACTGGAGGGCTAAACTTTCGTCAAAGCCGATGTTTCCAAAATGCGATCAATCGCCGAACGCCTTACAGCGTCGTGCGCAGATGCCAAAGTTCTGGGAACAGCTCTACTTCCAACATGCGGCGCAGATAGCTGACGCCCGAGGTGCCGCCGGTGCCGCGTTTCAGCCCGATCACGCGTTCGACCGTGGTGACATGGTTAAAGCGCCAACGCCGGAAGTAGTCTTCGAAATCCACCAGCTTTTCGGCCAGTTCATAGGCCTGCCAATGCTTGACCGGATCGCGGTAGACGGTTTCCCACACCCGCTGCACGCCGTCATGCGCCACCCAAGGCTGGCGCAGATCGCGGGTCAGCACGTCTTCGGGCACCGGCAAACCGGCGCGGGCAAGATGGCGCAGGGCTTCGTCGTAAAGGCTGGGGCGGGCAAGCTCTGCCTCCAGCTTTTCGGTCAGATCGGCGCGGTGCGCATGCGGCTTCAACATCGCAAGATTGCGATTGCCGACGGCGTATTCGATCAGCCGGTATTGCCAGGATTGAAAGCCCGACGATTGCCCCAAGCCTTCGCGGAAGGTGGTGTAATCGGCGGGCGTCATGGTGCGCAGCACATCCCAGGCGCTGTTCAGCTGTTCGAAGATCCGGCTGATCCGCGCCAACATCTTGAAGGCTTCTGGGGCGCGATTATCGGCAATGGCGCGGCGGGCGGCGTCCAGTTCGTGCAGCGCCAGCTTCATCCACAGCTCGGACGTCTGGTGCTGGATGATGAACAGCATCTCGTCATGCGCGGGCGTCAGTTGCCGCTGCGCGGTCAGGATCTGGTCGATATGCAGATAATCGCCATAGGACATGCGGCCGTCAAACGACATCTGCGCGCCATCGCGGGAAGGATCATAGGTGGTCATCGAAAATACTCCGGTTGAAGACGGGGGACAGGCGGGCGGTCAGGCCCGCGCCACCCGGTTCAACACCGAAACAGTGCCAATGGTGCGCCAAAGCGCGATCCAACCGGCGGGGCGACAAAGTGCCGGAAGCTGTTTCACATTGGTCAAAATATCCCCGCCGGAGGCTCCGGCCGCGGGGGCAGATGCCTCCGGCGGGGATATTTGTGCCAATGTGAAAGCCATGCGTCTTAGGTCACTTTCGCGCGGGTCTTATATTCGGGGCGATCCCAAAGCTGATTTTGCATGATGTCAGCGACGATTGCGATGGCTTTTGCCACGTCATCGGCATCGATGAACAGGGGGGTGAAGCCGCAGCGGATGATGTCTGGGGCGCGGAAATCGCCGATGACGCCGCGCGCGATCATGGCTTGCATGATGGCGTAGCCTTCGGGGTGGCGGAAGGACACTTGGCTGCCGCGCTGATCATGGGCGCGCGGGGTGGCAAGGGTTAGGTCGGGGCAGGCGGCTTCGATACCGGCGATGAACTGGTCGGTCAGCGCCAGCGAGGCTGTGCGCAGCGCGGCCATGTCGACGCCGTCCCAGATATCAAGCGAGGCTTCGAGTGCGGCCAGTTGCAAGATGGGCGGGGTGCCGACGCGCATGCGTTCGGCGCCGGTGGCCGGGCGATAGCTGAGATCAAAGGCGAAGGGTGCTGCGTGGCCTTGCCAGCCCGAAAGTGCGGGCCGCGCGGTTTCGGCGTGGCGCGGCGCGACGTAGATGAACGCCGGGCCGCCGGGGCCGGAGTTGAGGTATTTATAGGTGCAGCCCACCGCGAAATCGACGTTGCATTTGGCCAGTTCGACCTGAAACGCGCC
>JAHEDL010000474.1 GCA_024641255.1 Pseudorhodobacter sp. | reverse complement strand
ACCCTGCGCCGCCAAAGCTGCGCGGTGCGGGGTCGATTTGCACCATGGTGCCGTTCTGGATTTGGGCGATGGCCAAGCCGCGCTGGTTGGTGCCGTCGGCGCGCAGGCGGAAGATGCCGTTTACGCCCACAAAGCCCGCGCCTTGGGTCAGCTGTTCTTTGGTGATCGGGCCGGGGCCCGCGGTTTTCATCAGCGCGCCGATGGCGGCCATACCATCATAGGCCAGACCGGAAATCGGGTGTGGTGGTTCGTTGAAGCTGGACTGATAGCGCGCCTGATATTGCGCATAAAGCGCGGGGTCGGGCAGGGCAAACCAACCGCCCTGCACGCCCGGAAGCGCCAGGGTGGCGGCCGGAATATCCCAGCGGGTCAGGCCGATGTATTGGATCTGGGTCGAGGGCAGGCCGTTATCGGCCAGCAACTGGCTGATCAGCGGCAAGGCGCCTGCGGTGTCGGCGGTCAGGAAGATTGCCTGCGCCCCGGCGGATTTTGCCGAAGCCGCGATCACCGGCGCGGCAGAGACGACGCCGTTTTGCGAGAATTCATAGCTGCCGCTGGCCACGACAGAGCCGCCTGCTGCGGCCACGCCATTGGCGATGGCGGCGCGACCCAAATCACCGGCGGTGTTTTGGTCTTGCACGATCATGATCTTGGATTTGCCGCGCTGCACCGCATAAGACGCCAAGCGGCTGGCGGTGTTGGCGAAGGTTGGCCCCAGCACGAAGACGTTGTTGCCGGCGATGTCGGGGTTGTTGGAAAACGCCAGAACGCTGACGCCCGATGCGGCGACGGCGACGCCTGCGGCGTTCGCCTCTTGCGCGAAGACCGGGCCAAGGATGACTTGCGCGCCTTCGGCAACGGCCTTTGAGGCCATGGCGGCGGCCTGCGCGGGCTGGCCTGCGGTGTTATAAACGCGAAGATCGACCTGCGCGGCGCCGCCCAGATCGGAAATCGCCATGCGTGCGGCGTTTTGCAACGAGCGGGCAAGCAATTCATCGCTGGCTTGGCCAGAACCACCCGGCACCAGAAGCGCGACTTGCACTTTGCCCGAGGCGGCAGGACCGCCAGCGGTAGGGCCGACGACAGGGACGCAGGCTGCCAGAAATGCGGCAGCGGTAGCAATAACAATTTGGCCCAGCGACTTGCGGGCCCGGACTAAAACGGACAACATGGGACTTCCTCACCCTTGGCAATCGCCTCGCAGGTTAAGCGCATTGGGTTAAGAAGTAAACTTGCCAGGGAGGCCCATGGCGTGACCACTGATAGCCCCACGCCATTGCGCAGCCGTCTTGTTGCGGGCCTGTATTTCTTGGCAACTCCGATTGGCGCGGCCCGCGATATCACGCTGCGCGCGTTGGATATTCTGGCGTCCGCAGATGTTTTGGCGGCGGAAGACACCCGAACTTTGCGGCATTTGATGGAGATTCATGGCGTGCCCTTGGGCGACCGCCCGCTGGTGGCCTATCACGAACACAACAATGATCAGGCTGGGCCACGGTTGCTGCGCGCCATCGCTGAAGGCAAGTCGGTGGCCTACGCGTCGGAAGCCGGAACGCCGCTGATTTCCGACCCCGGCTTTCAGCTGGGCCGCGATGCGATTGCGGCGGGGTATCAGGTGCTGTCGGCACCGGGCGCCTCGGCTGTGCTGTGCGCGCTGACGGTGTCGGGGCTGCCCAGTGATCGCTTTATGTTTGCAGGCTTTCCGCCTGCCGCAAAGTCGGCGCGCGAGACGTTTCTGCGCGATCTGGCGCAGGTGCAGGCGACGCTGATTTTGTACGAATCGCCCAAGCGCGTTAAGGGATTATTGGATGATTTGGTGCAATGCTTGGGCGCAGGGCGTAACGCTGTGGTGTGCCGCGAACTGACCAAGCGATTCGAAGAAGTGTCGCGCGGGACTTTGGTGGAACTGGCAGCGGCGTTCGACGGGCGCGATGTGAAGGGCGAAATTGTTGTCCTGATCGATCGCGCGCCGGAAAAGGTGGCGGATGCGGCAACGGTGGAGCAGGCGTTGGATCAGGCATTGACACATATGACGATGAAGGATGCGGCGGCGGCTGTGGCGCAGGCCTATGGCCTGCCGCGGCGCGAGGTGTATCAACTCGCCTTGAAGCGGGCCGGATCATGAGCGGCGCGCGGTCTTATCATGCGGGGCTGGCGGCGGAAGAACAGGTTGCGCAGCTTTACACGCGGTCGGGGCGCGAGGTTTGCGCGCGGCGCTGGCGCGGGTCAGCCGGGGAAATTGATTTGATTGCCCGCGATGGCGCCGAGGTGATCTTTATCGAGGTCAAGCAAAGCAAGACCCATGCCCAGGCCGCAGAACATTTGACGCCGCGGCAGATGCAGCGGATTTATAACACCGGATCGGAATTTCTGGCGGGCGAACCCAGGGGCCAGATGACCGATGTTCGGATTGATGTTGCGCTGGTGGATGCGCAGGGGCGCATCGAACTGTTGGAAAACGCCTACGCCGCGTGATTGCATCTGCGGCGGGCTTGCGCCATCAAAGGGCGAACAACGCTGGAGAGCCCGATGTCGTTAAAAGTAGCGCTGCAGATGGACCCGATCGGGTCGGTGAATATCAATGGCGACAGCACGTTCCGCATTGCGCTTGAAGCGCAGGCGCGGGGCCATTCGTTGTTTTTCTATACGCCTGACCGTTTGGCCTTTGTCGAAGGCCGGGTGATGGCGCGCGGTTGGCCGATTGAAGTGCGGCGCGAGCAGGGCAACCATGTCAGCTATGGCGCGGAAACCGAGGTTGATCTGGGCGAATTTGACGTGGTTTGGCTGCGCCAAGACCCGCCGTTTGACATGGGCTACATCACCACCACGCATTTGCTGGATATGATCCACCCCAAGAC
>JAHEDL010000459.1 GCA_024641255.1 Pseudorhodobacter sp. | reverse complement strand
TGCCATCGCGACACTCTGCCGAAGCTGACGGCGAAATCCAATCCGACCGCGCCGCCTTGCTGGCCCGCGCCCTGCAAACCGGCTTTGTCGCCGATTACCGCGGCATCCGTGTCTCCGCGCAAGGCCAACGCTTCCTGATCCGCGATACCATCTTGTGGACGGTCACCGACCGCTCCGGCCACACCCTCGGCCAAGCCGCACTGATCGGCCGCGTCGAACCGCTCTAATTTATCTAAAACTTCATCCTCTTGGTGAAAATATCCCACGGGGGACGCTGCATTGGCCTTTGCCAATGCAGCGCGGGGGTGTGAAACCCCCGGCACCGCTTGCCACAACGCAACACTTGCCTGCCGCGCCATAGCCTGCCACCATCACCGGGCAAGCAGGGGGCATGCCATGCACAAGGGCCGGATCGAAGCCTTCTCGGATGGTGTGCTGGCCATCATCATCACCATCATGGTGCTGGAATTGAAAGTGCCGCACGGCCATGATCTTGCAGCCCTACAACCCTTGCTGCCAATCTTTTTGTGCTACGCGCTGTCTTTTGCCATCGTTGGCATCTACTGGAACAACCATCACCACATGTTTCAGGCGGTAAAGCATGTCGGCGGTTGGGTGCTGTGGGCCAATCTGCACCTGCTGTTCTGGCTGTCGCTGCTGCCCTTCGCCACCAGTTTCATGGGCGAAAACCAATTCGCGCCGATGACGGTGGCGCTTTACGCGCTGAATCTGCTGCTCTGCGCGCTGTCCTATACGCTGCTGGTCCGCGCCTTGCTGGCCGAACACGGCCGCAGTTCCGATTTCGCCCATGCGCTGGGGTCTGACACCAAAAGCAAAGTTTCGCTTGGCTGCTATGCTTTGGCGGTGCCGGTGGCGCTCTGGCAACCGCTGTTGTCGCTGGCGCTGATCGCACTGGTCGCCGCGATCTGGATCGTGCCGGACCGCCGGTTTTCCCGTATTGTGCCATAGCCCTGCGAAACCCATTGCGAGAAAGGCGTCAAATTGGTAACTATCAATTACCAATTTAGCCAAAAGGCAGCGCGATGACCGTGATTACCTGCATTGAGGATCTGAAGCAGATCTACAAACGCCGCACCCCGAAGATGTTCTACGACTACTGCGAAAGCGGGTCTTACACCGAACAAACCTTCCGCGATAACACCGCCGATTTCGCGAAAATCCGGCTGCGGCAACGGGTTGCACGCGACCTGACCGGTCGGTCCACCGAAGTCACGATGATGGGCGACCGCGTGGCGATGCCGGTGGCGCTGTCGCCGGTTGGCTCAACCGGCATGCAGTGCCCCGACGGCGAGATCAAAGCCGCCCGCGCCGCCGCCGCTTTTGGCGTGCCGTTCACCCTGTCAACCATGTCGATCTGTTCAATCGAAGACATCGTCGAACACAGCGCCACGCCGTTCTGGTTTCAGCTTTATGTGATGAAAGACGAAGATTTCGTCGACAGTGCCATCGAACGCGCCCGCAAGGCAAAATGTTCGGCGCTGGTGCTGACGCTGGACCTGCAAATTTTGGGGCAACGCCACAAAGATCTGAAAAACGGCCTGACCTCGCCGCCACGGCTGACCCTGCCCAACATTCTGAACATGGCGACCAAACCGGCTTGGTCGATGGGCATGCTGAAAACCCCGCGCCGCCAGTTCCGCAACATCGTCGGCCATGTCAAAGGCGTCACCGATCTGGCCGACCTGACGCGCTGGGCGAACGAACAGTTCGACCCGATGCTGGATTGGGCCAAGGTGCGCCGCATCCGCGACCAATGGGGCGGCAAGCTGATCCTGAAAGGCGTTCTGGACGCCGACGATGCCCGCATGGCCGCAGATGTTGGGGCCGATGCAATGATCGTTTCCAACCACGGTGGCCGGCAGTTGGATGGCGCCTTGTCGTCCATCCGCGCCCTGCCGTCGATTGTGCGGGCGGTGGGCGACCAAACCGAAGTTTACATGGATAGCGGCATCCGCTCGGGCCAAGACGTGCTGAAGGCGCTGGCTTTGGGCGCGAAAAGCACCTTCATCGGCCGCAGCTATATCTACGGTCTGGGGGCTGCGGGGCAGGCCGGCGTCACCACGGCGCTAGAGGTGATCCAGAAAGAGCTGGATATCTCGATGGCGCTCTGCGGCGTGCAAAAAGCCACCCAGATCAGCCGCGACCATGTGTTGGTTCCGTCCGATTTCGAAGGCAACTGGGTTTAAGACTGCCGTTTGAGCACCCGCGCCAACAACGGAATGCCCGCCAGCATCACGGCGGCGCAAACAAAGGCAAATCGCAGGCCAAAGCTGCCTGCGATAAAGCCAATCGCGGGCGGGCCAAAGAAATAGCCGAAATACCCCAGCAACGTCGCGCGGGCCACCGCGCGCGCCCGTGCTTCGGGGGCGGCCATCTGCCCCACCAAGGAAAACGTGGTCGGCGCAATCACCGAAGACCCGATGCCCATCACGATAAAGCCCGCATAGGCCATCGCGGGCGTCGTTGCCAAAGCCGCCGTCAGCGCCCCGGTGGCCGACACCGCAGCGCCCAGCGTCAGCAGACCCACCGCCGGCACCCGCGCCGCCAATCCCTGCCCGAACAGCCGCGCCACCCCCATGGTGATCGCCATCACCGCCGGCCCCAGCGCCCCATCGGCAGGCGATCCGCCCAACGATTTTTCGATATGCAGCGCCGACCAGTTTTCGGCGGCGTTTTCGGTCAGAAACGCAATCAGCACCATTGCGCCCCCAATCACCGGAACCCAACCCAGATGCGCCGCCCCCGGCCCCTTCGGCCGCCGCAGCCCATCAATGCGCCCGTCGCGCTCAACGCTTGCCAGACTGACCACCGCCGCCAACAGCGCCATCGCCCCCAACA
>JAHEDL010000452.1 GCA_024641255.1 Pseudorhodobacter sp. | reverse complement strand
TGCACAGCCGATCATGGTAGCCTGCGCGAACTCTTCCGCGACTCAGTCGCACTGCATGCCCATGAGGATAAGATGACAAAATTTTCCCTGATCGCTGGCCTGGCCCTGGCCACGCTTGCCGCCCCCGCTTTCGCCGGAGACGCGGCTAAAGGCGAGAACGAGTTCAAGAAATGCAAAGCCTGCCATTCCATCGTTGCCGATGACGGCACCGCCATCGTCAAGGGCGGCAAGGTTGGCCCCAACCTTTACGGCGTGATCGGCCGTCAAATCGGCTCGCTGCCCGATTTCAAATACGGTGCCTCGATCGTCGCCGCCGGTGCCGATGGCACGAAGTGGGACGAAGCCGCGCTGGCCGTCTATGTCGCCGACCCGACCGCTTGGCTGAAAACCAAACTGGCCGCCGACGATGCAAAATCGGCCATGTCGTTCAAACTTGCCAAGGGCGGCGAAGACGTGGCCGCCTATCTGGCTTCGCTGAAACCGGCGCAGTAAACGCCGCCAATCGGCTAAAATCCGCCCGATCATGCCCATGCATGGTCGGGTTTTTCTTTGCCTGCCGCGATGAGCGATTCTTGGCGCATCCGGCCCTGGCGGCTCAACCCGGCGAAAACGCCTGAAAAACCGTCATCTGCGTCGGGAAAAATTGATCCATGTCAAACTCTGACATTGCCCTGCCCCCGCCTGCAAACTAAACACATCTTGTAATCCGGCGTGGGCAGCCCATGCGCGGACCAGAATGCAACGACAACGGGAGACGCCAATGGCCGACGCAGCCATCCATGGCCACGACCATGACACCCGCGGGTTCTTCACTCGCTGGTTCATGTCGACGAACCACAAAGACATCGGGATTCTCTATCTGTTCACCTCGGCCCTTGTTGGCCTGATCTCGGTGATCTTCACGGTCTACATGCGCCTCGAGCTCATGGAGCCGGGTGTGCAATACATGTGCATGGAAGGTATGCGCTTTGTCGCAGACGCCAGCCAGGCCTGCACCCCCAACGGCCACGTCTGGAACGTGACCGTCACTGCCCACGGCATCTTGATGATGTTCTTCGTGGTTATTCCGGCTTTGTTCGGTGGCTTCGGCAACTACTTCATGCCGCTGCAAATCGGCGCGCCGGACATGGCCTTCCCGCGGATGAACAACCTGTCCTACTGGATGTATGTCGCTGGCACCTCGCTGGCGGTGGCTTCCGTCATCTCGCCCGGCGGCAACGACCAGCTGGGTTCGGGTGTGGGCTGGGTTCTGTACCCGCCGCTGTCGACCAACGAAGGCGGCTACTCGATGGACCTCGCGATCTTCGCGGTTCACTTGTCGGGTGCCTCGTCGATCCTTGGCGCGATCAACATGATCACCACCTTCCTGAACATGCGCACGCCGGGCATGACCCTGCACAAAGTGCCGCTGTTCGGCTGGTCGATCTTCGTGACCGCATGGCTCATCCTGCTGTCGCTGCCGGTTCTGGCTGGCGCCATCACCATGCTGCTGACCGACCGTAACTTCGGCACCACCTTCTTCCAGCCTGCTGGCGGCGGTGACCCGATTCTGTATCAGCACATCCTGTGGTTCTTCGGCCACCCGGAAGTGTACATCATCGTCATTCCGGCGTTCGGCATCATTTCGCAGGTCATCTCGACCTTCTCGAAAAAGCCGATCTTCGGTTACCTGCCGATGGTTTATGCAATGGTTGCAATTGGTGTTCTGGGCTTCGTCGTCTGGGCGCACCACATGTATACCGTCGGCATGTCGCTGACCCAGCAGTCCTACTTCATGCTGGCCACCATGGTGATCGCAGTGCCGACCGGCATCAAGATCTTCTCGTGGATCGCTACTATGTGGGGCGGCTCGATCGAGTTCAAAACCCCGATGCTCTGGGCGTTTGGCTTCCTGTTCCTGTTCACCGTTGGCGGCGTGACCGGCATCGTGTTGTCGCAGGCTCCGGTTGACCGGGCTTACCACGACACCTACTACGTCATCGCGCACTTCCACTATGTGATGTCGCTTGGTGCCGTGTTCGGTATCTTCGCCGGCATCTACTTCTGGTTCGGCAAGATGTCGGGCCGTCACTACCCGGAATGGGCGGGCAAACTGCACTTCTTCTCGATGTTCATCGGTGCCAACCTGACCTTCTTCCCGCAGCACTTCCTTGGCCGTCAAGGCATGCCGCGCCGCTACATCGACTATCCGGAAGCCTTCGCTTACTGGAACCACCTGTCGTCGATCGGTGCTTTCGTGTCCTTCGCCTCGTTCGTGTTCTTCATCGGCATCGTGTTCTACTCGTTGATCTGGGGCAAGAAAGTTACCCAGAACAACTACTGGAACGAATATGCCGACACGCTGGAATGGACCCTGCCTTGCCCGCCGCCCGAACATACGTTCGAAACGCTGCCCAAGCGCGAAGACTGGGATCACAGCCACGGCCACTAAGTCCGTGCTGACATAATCGAAAGGCCCCAAGGAAACTTGGGGCCTTTTGTTTTGCATGGCCCTGCCCTAGCCTTTCGCCATGACACAGCCATCGCCCGACCTTGTTCCCGAACTTGAAGTCACCGACGCCGCAGCTTCGCTGGCGTTTTACACCCAGATGCTGGGGTTTCAGATCGTCTACCAACGCCCGGAAGAAGGCTTTGCCTATCTGCGCCTTGGCACCGCCAACCTGATGCTGGATCAATATGACCTTGGCCGCAGCTTTGATGCTGGCGACACGCCAATGCGCCGCCCTTTCGGTCGCGGGCTAAACCTGCAAATCCGCGTCCCCGACATCGCCCCACTGCTGGCCACTCTGGCCGCCCACGGCATCGCGCTGCACCTGCCGCCCGAAGATCGCTGGTATCGCCGCGACAACCTTGAAACCG
>JAHEDL010000447.1 GCA_024641255.1 Pseudorhodobacter sp. | reverse complement strand
TCCCACGGCCGCGCGGTGAACGCATAGGGCTTCGAGGTCAGCGCCCCAACCGGGCACAGATCAATGATGTTGCCCTGCAGGTTGCTGTCCAAAGTCAGGTTCAGATACGAGGTGATCTCGGCATCTTCGCCGCGCCCGGTCTGGCCCATCTGGGTGATACCGGCGACTTCCGACGTAAAGCGCACGCAACGGGTGCAGCTGATGCAGCGGGTCATCTTGGTTTCAACCAACGGCCCAAGATTCAGGTCTTCCGACGCCCGCTTCGGTTCGCGGTAACGGCTGAAATCCACGCCAAACGCCATCGCTTGGTCTTGCAAATCACACTCGCCGCCCTGATCGCAAATCGGGCAATCCAGCGGGTGGTTGATCAGCAGAAATTCCATCACGCCCTCGCGGGCTTTCTTGACCATCGGCGAGTTGGTTTTCACCACCGCCGGTTCGCCGTTCGGGCCGGGGCGCAAATCGCGCACCTGCATCGCGCAAGACGCAGCCGGCTTCGGCGGGCCACCCACCACTTCCACCAGACACATCCGGCAGTTGCCAGCAATCGTCAGGCGTTCATGATAGCAAAACCGCGGGATCGCCACACCGGCCACTTCCGCAGCCTGAATGATGGTCATAGCGGGGTCGACCTCAACCTCGATGCCGTCGATGATCAGTTTCTTCAGGTTAGACATGCATCGCGTCCTTCCGCAGCATCAAGCCCAGCAGCCGCGCCGTCGGGCGCGCGCCGCTGTGGCCTCTTTCTGATTTATCTTGTTCAAAGGCAACGGTTTTTGCGTGCGCAACACCAAATGCCGGAACGATTTTCATCGCTCCGCCCTTGGCTTGGCTTGCACAAATCGTTGCCAGCCCGGTCATTTCCACGACCTCAGCAAACTGCCGGCCAAAGTGCCCTTGGCAATCTCGTCGCGGCCAACCTTGCAATAGCTTTCTTCGTCGCCCTCAACAGCGCCCGCTTTCGCCAGATATTCTTCGGCAAGCGCCTTGATCCGCGCCTTTTCGGTACGGTTCTTCAAGAACGCCTTCACATCCGCTTCGGCATAGCCCTTTTCGCGGGCGTAATCCTCAAGATCGTTCATCTTGCTCAGCACGGTGAACATCTTGGCGGAAATCGAGGGGCAGGTTTTGCGAATGGTATCGCCCACCCGCCCCGCAACCAGCGATTCATTGATATGGGCTTCTTGGTTCAACGGCTCCAGCGCCAAAGCCGGGGTTGCCCCCAAAAGCGCGGCAAAGCTAACCGTCAGGATGAATTTGGTCATGTGGCCCTCCATGGCAGTGACTGCCGTGGTCAATGCACAAACTGCGGATGTTATGCCATGACAGGCCGAAGTTTTCGGCATGCTATGGCCTATCGTCAGCGGGCGGCTCATATGCAGCCCCCTTCGAATTGCCAGGCACCATCAACAAAATGGCCCATGGCGGTCGACATCAGCCGGCCATTGCGGCGCTTGCAGAAAATCTCGGCGGCACGTTTTGCTTCCAGACCATCGGCATAGCCGAACGGCACGTCATCGCGCGTCACCGCCAAGGTGATCCCGGTTTCGCCCGGCTGCAGATCGGCCATGTAAGAGGTGGACCCCATCATCACCATCGACGGCCCGCTTTCGGCAAGCGGCATCGGCCGGGAAACCGGCGCGCCACATGCACAAAGCAAACCCATAGCCATGACAGCCGCCCCTTTCACGTCACTCAGCCGCCATCGCGCCCATGCGGCCCGACTTCTTGGCTTTGATCCGGTCTTCGATCTCTTCGCGGAACTGGCGCACCAGCCCCTGAATCGGCCAGGCCGCCGCATCGCCAAGCGCGCAGATGGTGTGGCCTTCGACCTGCTTGGTCACCGAAATCAGCATGTCGATTTCTTCCAGCTCTGCCTCGCCACGCACCAACCGGTCCATGACCCGCATCATCCAGCCGGTGCCTTCGCGGCACGGCGTGCACTGGCCGCAGCTTTCGTGCTTGTAGAACTTCGACAAGCGCCAGATCGCCTTGATGATATCGGTCGACTGATCCATCACGATCACCGCTGCCGTGCCAAGGCCCGATTGCGCGCCGCGCAACCAGTCGAAATCCATGATGGCGTCTTCGCACTGCGCCGCGTTCAGCATCGGGACCGAAGACCCGCCCGGGATAACCGCCTTGATGTTCTTCCAGCCGCCGCGCACGCCACCACAATGCTCTTCCAGCAATTGCTTCAGCGGGATCGACATAGCTTCTTCAACCACACAGGGGTTGTTCACATGGCCCGAAATACCAAACAACTTGGTGCCGGCGTTGTTCGGACGCCCGAACGACGCGAACCAATCACCGCCACGGCGCAAGATCGTCGGCACCACCGCGATGGATTCGACGTTGTTCACCGTGGTCGGGCAACCATAAAGCCCTGAACCCGCCGGAAACGGCGGCTTCATCCGCGGCATGCCCTTCTTGCCTTCAAGGCTTTCCAGCAGTGCGGTCTCTTCACCGCAAATATAGGCGCCGGCGCCATGGTGCAGATACAGATCAAAATCCCAACCGGATTTCGCCGCGTTCTTGCCCAGCAACCCCGCGTCATAACATTCGTCAATTGCCGCCTGCAGCGCTTCCCGCTCGCGGATATATTCGCCGCGAATGTAGATATAGCAGGTGTTCGCCCCCATCGCGAAAGACGCAATCAAAGCGCCTTCAATCAGCGTGTGCGGGTCGTGCCGCATGATCTCGCGGTCTTTGCAGGTGCCCGGTTCGGATTCGTCGGCATTGATCACCAGATAAGACGGCCGACCATCGCTTTGCTTGGGCATGAACGACCATTTCAAACCGGTCGGAAAGCCTGCACCACCGCGCCCGCGCAGCCCCGAGGCTTTCACTTGCTCGACAA
>JAHEDL010000445.1 GCA_024641255.1 Pseudorhodobacter sp. | reverse complement strand
CCGCCGGTTTCTGATTGATCCAACCGATTTCCCCTTCGTTCTGCTTTTGCACCCCGCAAGCGGCGCAATTTCGGCGCATCGGCGCGGCAAACTGCCTGCCTATGACGCGCGGATGGCTGGGCCGATGTCGGCCTTTCTTGCCATGATGCACGGTGGCGAAGACGGCGATGCGCTGTTTTTTTCGCGCGATCTGACCATCGAAGGCGATACCGCTGCCGTGCTTGCGCTGCGCAATGCGATTGACGACGCCGAACTTGATCTAAGCGTTGAACTTACCGCCGCCTCTGGCCGTTTTGCCAATGTGACGCGGCGCGCCTTGGCGCGGGCCGAACAGATGACCGGGCTTACCTTGCACCGGGTCGAGGCGGAGGATCTGCGATGATGGAATTGGTTTGCCCCGCAGGCACGCCCGCGGCACTGCGCGCGGCTGTCGATGCCGGGGCGCATACGGTTTACTGTGGCTTTGCCGATGAAACCAATGCGCGCAATTTTCCCGGCCTTAATTTTAGCCGTGATGAACTTGCCGCTGGGGTGGCCTATGCCACGGCGCGCGACGCTAAGGTGTTGGTGGCGATCAACACCTTTCCGCGCGCCGGTGCCGCGCAGCTTTGGCACCGCGCGATTGCCGATGCCAAAACGGCGGGGGCGTATGCGGTCATTCTTGCCGATGTCGGCCTGTTGGCTTACGCGGCGGAAACCCATCCCGATCTGCGCTTGCACCTGTCGGTGCAGGCCGCTGCCGCCAATCCTGATGCAATCAATTTCTATGCCACGGCCTTTGGCGTGAAGCGGGTGGTGTTGCCGCGCGTGTTGACAATTGACGAAATCGCCCAGATCAACCACGAAATTGATGTCGAAACCGAGGTTTTCGTTTTTGGCGGTCTGTGTGTGATGGCCGAAGGCCGCTGTTCGCTGTCGTCATATATCACCGGGCAATCGCCCAATATGAATGGCGTCTGTTCGCCTGCGTCGCATGTCGATTATGCCGAAGAAGGGCGCGATCTGGTCAGCCGTTTGGGCGGCTTTACGATTCACCGCACCCCCAAAGCCGCGCCTGCGCCCTATCCAACCTTGTGCAAAGGCTGCTTCAGCTCTGGCGATCAGACCGGACATATTTTTGAAGATCCCGTCAGTCTGGACGCAAGCCACCTGATCCCGGCTTTGGCGCGCGCGGGGGTGACCGCTTTGAAAATCGAAGGCCGTCAGCGCAGCCGCGCCTATGTCGCGCAAGTGGTGCGCACGTTCCGCGCCGCGGTCGAGGCGCAGGCAATGGGGCTGCCGATGCCAGACAGCGCGCTTGCCCGATTGGCCGAAGGGCAGGCGGCGACCGCCGGTGCCTATGCCAAAACCTGGAGATAGCCGTGGATCTGACAGTCGGGCCGAATTTCTTCTTTTGGGATGCCGCCACGGTACGCGGCTTTTATCAATCGGTTGCGGCGGTGCCGGTGGCGCGGGTGGTTCTGGGCGAGGTGGTATGCTCAAAACGGCTGCCGTTCTGGCAAGACGAAATCCCGCTGGCGGTTGAAAGCTTGCTTGCGGCGGGTAAAGCGGTTGCGATCAGCAGTCTTGCGTTGATCACGCTAAAGCGGGAACGCAAACAGACCGCCGAATTGCTGCAGCTTGGTCTGCCGGTTGAAATCAACGATCTTTCGGCGCTGCTCCATGTTCCGCAGGGCACGCCGTTTTGGGTGGGACCGTTGGTCAATGTCTATAACGAAGGCACGTTGCGCTGGCTGGCGCAGCGCGGCGCAGTGAGGGTGTGTCTGTCGCCCGAACTGCCCTTGGCTTCGGTTGCGGTTCTGGCCCGAACTGGCCGCGAGTTGGGCGTTGCCGTTGAAGTTTGGGGGCACGGCTGTGTGCCCTTGGCGATTTCCGGGCGCTGCTATCATGCCCGACTGCACGACCGCAGCAAAGACAGTTGCCAGTTCGTGTGCGCCGAAGACCCGGATGGCCGTGATGTGCAAACCATTGATCAACAGAAGTTTCTGACGGTGAACGGGGTGCAGACCCTGAGCCAAAGCACCGCCAGCATGGCTCGGCAGATCGAACCGTTGCGCGAGGCGGGCGTAGATGCACTGCGTCTTTCGCCGCAGATCGGAAATTTTGCCGCCCTTTGCGAAGGCTATGCTGCGCGCCTGTCGGGCAAAGTTTCCGCCGATGCGCTGGCGCTGCAACTGGCAAATCACGGCAGACCACTTTCCGACGGCTTCTTGAATGGCGCGGCAGGCGTTACGTGGTCTGGTTCGCTGGTTTTTCGACAGACGCTATCGGGGTTTGAACAAGAAAAGAGGCTACTATGACCACCTCAATCGAAAAGATGCGTGCATGGCGGGGGCCGGCCCTGCTGAGCTACGGCTATCGGCCGTTCTTCTTGCTGGCCGCTGTTTGGGCCGCCTTGGTGATGGTGGTGTGGATTTTGGTGCTAAGCGGGCTGATAGGTTGGACGGCGGCGTTTGACCCGGTGTCTTGGCACGCGCATTCGCTGTTGTTTGGCTATTCTACCGCGGTCATTGCCGGATTTTTGATGACGGCTGTGCCGAACTGGACCGGGCGTTTTCCTATTGTTGGCTGGCCGTTGGCGGGGTTGGTCGCGCTGTGGCTGACGGGGCGGCTTGTGGTGACGCTTGGCTTTGGCCTGCCTGCGATGGCGATTGCGGCGACTGATCTGGCGTTTCCTGTGGTGTTTGCCGTGGCGATCGGGCGGGAAATTGTGGCTGGCCGCAACTGGCGCAATCTTAAAGTGTTGGCGTTGTTGACGCTGCTAATCATAGCCGACCTGCTGTTTCACATCGAGGCGGCGCAGGGTGGCTACGCGGCAGGCGGATTGGGCGCCCGGTTGGCCTTGGCAACATTGATCTTGCT
>JAHEDL010000434.1 GCA_024641255.1 Pseudorhodobacter sp. | reverse complement strand
CCCGGTGCAAGCCAGCCCAAGCCGACGCATCATTTCATCGCCATGCTCGCCGCAGACTCCGGCAGTTCTTCCGCGAAACACCGCTGATAGAATTCGGCCACGGTTTGACGTTCCAATTCATCGCATTTGTTCAGGAATGACAGGCGGAAGGCATAGCCGACGTTGCGGAAAATCTCGGCGTTTTCGGCCCAGTTCAGCACGGTGCGCGGGCTCATCACGGTCGAAAGATCGCCATTCATGAAAGCAGTGCGGGTCAAGTCTGCCACGGTCACCATCTGCGAAATGGTCTTGCGGCCTTTTTCGGTGTTGTAATGCGGGCGCTTGGCCAGAACGATGGCCGCTTCCGCGTCGTGGGACAGGTAGT
Organism: Pseudorhodobacter sp.; assembly: GCA_024641255.1. Lineage (GTDB taxonomy): Bacteria > Pseudomonadota > Alphaproteobacteria > Rhodobacterales > Rhodobacteraceae > Cypionkella. The sequence goes on along the minus strand of JAHEDL010000434.1, from coordinate 2,498 downwards.
TCAGTGTGGCAACAAGGCTCCAACGGTCCATCTGGGCTTGGTTGATTTGCTGGGTGCCGTGGTAAAGGCCGGTGGTGTCGCCCAAGCCCACGGTGTTGGCGGTGGCGAACAGGCGGAACGACGGGTGGGGCGTGATGATTTCGTTTTGGTCCAGCAGGGTCAGTTTGCCGTCGGTTTCCAGAACGCGTTGGATTACGAACATCACGTCGGCACGGCCAGCGTCGTATTCGTCAAACACGATGGCGACGGGGTTGCGCAGCGCCCAAGGCAGAATGCCTTCGTGGAATTCGGTGACCTGCTTGCCATCGCGCAGTTTGATCGCGTCTTTGCCGATCAGGTCGATCCGGCTGATGTGGCTATCAAGGTTGACGCGAACGGTCGGCCAGTTCAGCCGGGCGCCGACCTGTTCAATATGGGTCGATTTGCCGGTGCCGTGATAGCCTTGGATCATCACGCGGCGGTTATAGGCATAGCCCGCCAAGATGGCCAAAGTGGTGTCTGGATCGAATTTATAGGTCGGGTCAATCGCCGGAACGCGGTCAGTTGGTTCAGCGAACCCCTTCACCTTCATATCGGTGTCGATGCCAAAGACCTCGCGAACCGAGATTTCTTCGGTGGGTTTCATAATCGTATCAGCCATTGCCCGTCGCCCATATCAAAATGGCGGGCCTGCGCCCGCGATGCTGCACAAGTTGTGGAGGATTCCGCAGGGGGCTGCAAGAGGTGCGGCGGTGGCAAATTCGCTTCTATGTCGGGTTTTGAAACTTCGGCACCGGGGCATGCGTAACTGCGCTATCTTGCACCGATGCAACCGGAGAATTGCCATGCAGCGCAGACTGTTCTTAACCTCGATCGTGGCTTTGGCTGCCGCAGCACCCATACGCGCCGAGACGTTTGAAATCACCCAGACGGATGCACAGTGGCGCGCGCGTCTAAGCGCCGCGCAATATGCGGTCTTGCGCCAAGAGGATACCGAACCCGCCTTTAGCAGCAGCCTGAACGACGAACATCGCGCGGGCGTGTTTTTGTGTGCGGGCTGCGACCTGCCGCTTTATGCGTCAGAGGCGAAGTATGACTCTGGCACCGGTTGGCCTTCGTTCTTTCAGCCGATTGCTGGGGCGGTGGCAATGAAAGAAGATCCGGGCCTGTTTGGCAGCCGGACCGAAGTGCATTGTCGGCGTTGCGGTAGGCATCTGGGCCATGTGTTTGACGATGGCCCGGCACCGACTGGCAAGCGCTATTGCATGAATGGTGCGGCGTTGAAATTTGTAGCGACGTAAACCCTGTGCCTGCTCTGGACAGGTTTGGACCCGCCCGCTACCCATGACATAGCGGTTTGGCCCGCCGGTTTTGTTGTGGAGTGTCTTTTGTCTAAGCCAGCCTCGCCTTTGACGATTTCGGCCACCGAAATCCTGCGGCAGATTATTGATGGCCCTGCCGATCCGGCACGGTTGGAACAGGCGCTGCGTCATTTGGCAAAGTGGCGGTCCGAGCTTATTTCCAACACGATTGTCGAACGGTCGGGGGCAAAGGTATTGTCCGGGCCGTTCAAGGGCATGAACTATCCGGTTCGGGCGGCCGAAGGATCGCGTTCGGCACGGCTTTTGGGCAGCTACGAGGCGAGTTTGGCGCCGATTATTGAAGATATCGTCACCAAAGCCTATGCGCTGATCATCGATGTCGGGTCGGCCGAAGGCTATTACGCCGTTGGGCTTGCCCGCCGCTTGCCCAAGGCGCGGGTGTTGGCGCGCGATGCCAATCCCAAGGCGCAGGCGTTATGTGCGGCACTGGCGGCGGCCAACGATGTTGCGGACCGGGTGGAAATTGGTGGTCTGATGCAGCACGCCGATTTTGATATTTGCAAAGCGCAAAAAACGCTGGTGGTCTGTGACATCGAAGGGGCCGAGGCAGAATTGCTGGACCCCGTGCGCGCGCCGGGACTGCGCGCGGCCGACATTCTGGTCGAAGCGCATGATACCCTTCGCCACGGCCTTAGCCATCTGTTGGTCGAACGCTTCAAGGCGACGCATCATGTGCGGGTGATCGGGCGGAAATTGGACGATTCCGGCCTTCCCGATTGGATGGAGGCCCTGTCCGACCTTGATCGTCTGGTGGCGCTGTGGGAGTGGCGCGGCGGCCCCACGCCTTGGCTGTGGATGGTGAAGAAATGATCAAACCCGAACGCAACGCTGCCATCTGGTATGCTCAGGATGGGTTTGATCCGGCGGCAAAGGGGATCAATGGTCGTCGGGTGGCGGGCGAATCCTTTCTGAAAGGCTTCCTGCGCCACGCCGATGTTGATGAATTCGTGCTGCTTTCGCACAACGCGGCAGATGTTGCGGCGGTAAAGGCGTTGGCAGATACCTTGCGGCCCGGAAAGCCGCTTCGCCATGCGGCTTTGCTGCGCCCAACCGGCATTGCGCCGGTGCAGACGGTGTTCTTTCCCGGCCCGAACTATATCGCTGAAGCCTGGCGGCGCGCGCCCTATGGCACCGGGG
>JAHEDL010000427.1 GCA_024641255.1 Pseudorhodobacter sp. | reverse complement strand
CAACCGCAACTTCTACTTCCTGGAAATGAACACCCGCTTGCAGGTGGAACACCCCGTCACCGAGCTGATCACCGGCGTCGATCTGGTCGAACAGATGATCCGCGTCGCCAATGGCGAAGCGCTGCCGTTCAAACAAGAAGACCTGAAGATCAACGGCTGGGCGATGGAAAGCCGGCTTTATGCCGAAGATCCCTACCGCAACTTCCTGCCCTCGATCGGTCGGTTGACCCGCTATCGCCCGCCGGTCGAAGGCACCACAGAACGCGGTGGCATCGTGCGCAACGACACCGGCGTGTTCGAAGGCGGCGAGATTTCGATGTTCTACGACCCGATGATCGCCAAGCTGTGCACCTGGGGGCCGACCCGCGCCGCCGCGATCAACGAAATGCGGCTGGCGCTGGATACGTTCGAAGTCGAAGGCATTGGTCACAACCTGCCCTTCGTCGGTGCGGTGATGGACCATCCGCGTTTTCAGTCGGGCAATATCACCACGGCGTTCATCGCCGAAGAATATCCCGAAGGCTTCCAAGGCGTCAGCCTTGACGCCGATACGCTGGTCCGCGTTGCGGCAGCGGCGGCTGCGATGAACCGCGTCGCCGAAATTCGCCGCACCCGGATTTCCGGCACGATGGACAACCACGAACGCCGCGTCGGCGATGATTGGGTGGTCACGCTGCAAGGCGTCGATCACGTTGCCAAGATCGCCGCCGACCATGGCGGCTCGACCGTCACGATCAACGGCCTCGCCCTGCGCGTGGCCTCTGATTGGGTGCCGGGGCAACCCTTGGCAACCCTGACCGTCGATGGCGAACCGTTGGTGATGAAGGTCGGCAAAATCTCGGGCGGCTTCCGTCTGCGCCTGCGCGGCGCCGACCTGAAATGCCACGTCCGTACCCCGCGTCAGGCCGAACTTGCCAAGCTGATGCTGGAAAAACTGCCCCCTGACACCTCGAAATTCCTGCTCTGCCCGATGCCCGGCCTGATCGCCAAGATCATGGTCGATGTGGGCGACGAAGTGCAGGAAGGTCAGGCGCTTGCCACGGTTGAGGCGATGAAGATGGAAAACATCCTCAAGGCCGAACGCAAAGGGGTGGTCAAGGCGATCAAGGCGGCGGCAGGCAGCAGCCTCAAGGTCGACGAAGTCATCATCGAATTCGAATAACCCCATCCTCTTGGCTCAAATATCCCACGGGGGTCCGGGGGTGTGAAACCCCCGGCACCTGCCGCCGCGAAACCCCCCTCGTATGAGGACGACACCATGACCGATCTTAACGCCTGGAAATCGCTTGCCGCCAAGGAAATGAAGGGTGGCAACCCCGAAAGCCTGAACTGGCAAACGCTGGAAGGCATCACCGTCAAACCGCTTTACACCGCAGCCGATGTGGCAGACCTGCCGCAAATGGGCGAACTGCCGGGCTTTGCGCCGTTTACCCGTGGGGTGAAGGCGACGATGTATGCAGGCCGCCCGTGGACGATCCGGCAATATGCCGGGTTTTCCACCGCCGAAGCCTCGAATGCGTTCTACCGCAAGAACCTTGCGGCAGGGCAGCAGGGCGTTTCCGTCGCCTTCGACCTTGCCACCCACCGCGGCTATGACAGCGATCACCCGCGCGTGCTTGGCGATGTCGGCAAGGCCGGCGTGGCGATTGACAGCGTCGAGGATATGAAAATCCTGTTCGACGGCATCCCTCTCGACAAGGTCAGCGTGTCGATGACGATGAACGGCGCGGTGATTCCGATCTTGGCCAGTTTTATCGTTGCGGGCGAAGAACAGGGCGTGGCGCGGGCCGATCTGTCGGGCACCATTCAGAATGACATTCTGAAAGAATTCATGGTGCGCAACACCTATATCTACCCGCCAGAACCGTCGATGCGCATCATTGCCGACATCATCGAATACACCTCGGAACACATGCCGAAGTTCAATTCGATCTCGATTTCTGGCTATCACATGCAAGAGGCCGGTGCCAATCTGGTGCAAGAACTGGCCTATACGCTGGCCGACGGGCGCGAATATGTGCGTGCGGCCATCGCGCGCGGCATGAACGTCGATGATTTCGCCGGGCGCCTGTCGTTCTTTTTCGCCATCGGGATGAACTTCTTCATGGAGGCGGCAAAGCTGCGCGCCGCGCGGATGCTGTGGCACCGCATCATGTCGGAATTTGCCCCGAAAAAGCAGGGCAGCCTGATGCTGCGCACGCATTGCCAAACCTCGGGCGTCAGCTTGCAAGAAGCCGACCCCTATAACAACGTCATTCGCACGGCTTATGAGGCGATGTCGGCGGTGCTGGGCGGCACGCAAAGCCTGCACACCAACGCGCTGGACGAGGCGATCGCGCTGCCTACCGAATTTTCAGCCCGCATCGCGCGCAACACCCAGTTGATCTTGCAAGAAGAAACTGGCGTCACCCATGTGGTCGACCCGCTGGCCGGGTCGTATTACGTCGAAAGCCTGACGCATAATCTGGCCGAAGAGGCGTGGAAGCTGATCGAAGAGGTCGAAGCCATGGGGGGCATGACCAAGGCGGTCGCCTCTGGCATGCCAAAACTGCGCATCGAAGAATCCGCTGCCAAACGGCAAGCCGCAATCGACCGCGGCGACGAGGTCGTGGTCGGCGTCAATAAATACAAACTGTCCAAGCAAGACGCGATCGACATTCTTGATATCGACAACGTCGCGGTGCGCGAAGCCCAGATCGCGCGCATCGCGCAAACCCGCGCCAACCGCGATGAGGCCGCCTGTCAGGCTGCGCTTGACGAACTCAGCCGCCGCGCAGCCGAAGGCGGCAACCTGCTTGCAGCGGCCGTCGAAGCTGCCCGCGCGCGGGCAACCGGAGGAGAGATCAGCATGGCGATGGAAAAGGT
>JAHEDL010000422.1 GCA_024641255.1 Pseudorhodobacter sp. | reverse complement strand
GCGCTTGGCGTCGGCGAAGTCAAGCTGACCGGCATGGTTCGGCCTGACCGCAAGCTTCTGCGCTATTATGTTGATTTCACCAAAGCCATCCAGACCCGGCGCCTGACCATGGGCGTCGCCGATGGCCGCGTCGAGGCAGATGGCGAAACCATCTACCTTGTCAAAGATATGAAAGTCGCGCTGTCGGAAAACTAGGCCTCGCGCCGTTCTGACCGCCCAAGTCATTCAAAGGAGTGCGCCCATGCGTCGCGTCGTCATCACCGGGATCGGCATCATTTCTTCCATCGGCAACAATGCCGCCGAAGTTGAAGCTTCCCTGCGCGCTGGTAAGTCCGGCATCGTTTTCGCCCCGGAATATGCCGAACACGGCTTCCGCAGCCAAGTCCACGGCATGCCGCAGATCAAGCTGGAAGATCATATCGACAAGCGCGACCTGCGTTTCATGGGTCCGGGTGCCGCCTATAACTTCCTTGCCATGCAGCAAGCCATCGCCGATTCCGGTCTGGCCCCGGAAGAAGTGTCGAACGAACGCTCGGGCCTGATCATGGGCTCTGGCGGTCCGTCGACCTCGAACTTCTTTCAGGCCTTCGATGCCGTGATCAACAAGGGCGCGCCGAAAAAGATGGGCCCGTTCATGGTGACGCGCTGCATGTCGTCGACCAACTCGGCCTGCCTTGCCACGCCGTTCAAGATCAAAGGCGTGAACTATTCGATCACCTCGGCCTGCTCGACCTCGGCGCATTGCATCGGCAACGGCGTCGAACTGATCCAGATGGGCAAACAAGACGTGGTGTTTGCCGGCGGCGGCGAAGAACTGGACTGGACGCTGTCTTGCCTGTTCGACGCGATGGGTGCGATGTCGTCGAAATACAACGACACACCCGAAACCGCCTCGCGCACCTATGATGCCACCCGTGACGGTTTCGTCATCGCCGGCGGCGGCGGTGTGGTCGTTCTGGAAGAACTGTCGCACGCGCTGGCGCGCGGCGCCAAGATTTACGGCGAAGTCACCGGCTATGGCGCCACCTCGGATGGCTACGACATGGTGGCACCGTCGGGCGAAGGCGGCGAACGCTCGATGCGTCTGGCAATCTCGACCCTGCCGGAAGGCCGCAAGGTGGATTACATCAACAGCCACGGCACCTCGACCGTGGTCGGCGACGTTACCGAAATGGAAGCGATCCGTCGCGTCTTTGGCAAGGGCAGCACCCCGCCCGTCGCCTCGACCAAATCGCTGACCGGCCACAGCCTTGGCGCAACCGGCGTGCACGAGGCGATCTATAGCCTGTTGATGATGAACGGCGATTTCATTGCCGCCTCTGCCAACATCACCACGCTGGACCCCGCCCTTGACCCGTCGGAAATCGTGATGACCCTGCGCGAAGGCGTCAAACTCGACTCGGTTCTGTCGAACAGCTTCGGCTTTGGCGGCACCAACGCCACCTTGGTCATGTCGAAATACCAGTCCTGATCTGTAAAGAAGGAACGCCAGAATGGCCGATCTGATGAAGGGCAAGCGCGGGCTTGTCATGGGCGTCGCCAACGAACGGTCGATCGCTTGGGGCATTGCCTCGGCGCTGGCCGCCGAAGGGGCCGAACTGGCGTTTTCCTATCAGGGCGATGCCTTTGGCAAACGCGTTGAACCGCTGGCGGCTTCGGTCGGCAGCGATTTTCTGGTGGATGTCGATGTTACCAACGACGAAAGCCTGGATGCCTGCTTTGGCGCGCTGAAAGACCGCTGGGGCACGATGGATTTCCTGATCCATGCCATCGCGTTTTCCGACAAGAACGAACTGACCGGGCGTTTCATGAACACCTCGCGCGGGAATTTTAGCAATTCGCTGGCGATTTCGTGCTTTTCCTTCATCGACGTGTCGCGCCGCGCCGCCGAGATGATGCCGAATGGCGGCAGCCTGATAACCCTGACCTATGGCGGATCAAACCGCGTGACACCGAACTACAACGTCATGGGTGTGGCCAAGGCCGCGCTTGAAAGCGCCACGCGCTATCTGGCCAACGATCTTGGCCCGCAACAGGTGCGCGTCAACGCCATCTCGCCCGGCCCGATGAAAACGCTGGCTGGTGCGGCCATCGGTGGCGCCCGCGCCACCTTCCGCCACACAGAAGCCAACGCCCCGATGCGCAGCAACGCCACGCTGGAGGCCATCGGCGGCACCGCGGTCTGGCTGTGCTCAGATTATGGCAACTGCACCAGCGGCGAGGTTATTCACGTCGATTGCGGCTTCCATGTCTTGGGCATGCCGCAGCAGGAAAACCTGTAAATCACCGTGCAAAAGCGCAGCCATCTTATCGCGTAAAGGTCTGGTATGGTTGCGCTTTTCGCCTCTGTCTTTCTGCTGTTCGGCACTTGGGCCACCCTGCGGGGTGGCTTTGCCGGGTCTGGCCCCGGCCTGAAGATCAGCGGCTTTGACCCGAACGCGCTGGGTCTGGGCGCTGTCGCCATTGCCGCCGCGATCTGGTTCTTTGGCTGGCAATATGGCTTGGCCTTCATTGGCGCGATCATGCTGCATGAATATGGCCATGTCGCCGCCTATCGCGTCTGCGGCCATGCCGATGCGCAATTCCGGCTGATCCCGCTTCTGGGTGGCGTGTCGATTTCGGCGCGGATTCCGTCCAGCCATCTGGCCGACCTGTTCATCACCCTGATGGGGGCTGCGGGCGGGATTGCGCCGATGATGCTGCTGTTTGCAGCGTCAGACCTGCTTTACCCGCAACTGCCCGCGTTGTCGGATTATCTTTATATCCAAGCCTCGGTCATCGGCTTTCTGGGTGCGTTCAATCTGCTGCCGTTCTGGCCGCTGGATGGCGGGCGAATCGTTCGGTTGCTGACCTTCACCTTCGCCCC
>JAHEDL010000405.1 GCA_024641255.1 Pseudorhodobacter sp. | reverse complement strand
TCTTGCGATGCGTTTCTGCTTCATCGGCCGAACGATGCCGTGCAACCGCGCAGTACAGCGTGCCTGTGCCTTGTGGGTCCATCGTAACAATGGCCGCAAAGCCAAGACCCGGCGCAGCGGCGGGCGCAAAATCGGCTTTGAAAAGATCGGTGAACACCAGCTTACGCCCCGGTTCGACATCAAGCAGGCTGCCTTCATTTGGCATGCTTTCCCCCTCTGGCCCGCGCATCAGGGTGTAAAAACGCCCCCCAGCCCGCAGATCAATCACCGCTTCGGTCACCTGCCAGGGCTTTGGGCAGAACCATTGGCAGATCAGCGCCGGTTCCGTCCAGCAGCGCCAGATCACTGCCGGCGGCGCGGTGAAGGTTCGGGTAAGTTCAAGATCCAGTTCAGGATTTAGCAGCATTATCATTCCTTTCCGGTCAAAGTGTTCAACAGCGCTTCAAGCCGATCCGTGCGCGCTTCCCACTGGCTACGTTGTTGGGCCAACCAATCGGCAGTGGCGGCAAGAGTTTCAGGTCTGGCGCTGCACATCCGGGTGCGCCCGGCCTTTTTGGTGCTGATCAAAGCGGCCTCCTCTAGCACCGCAAGATGGCGCATGACGGTGGGCAGCGCCAATCCGGTCGGCCGGGCCAGTTCAGACACCGGCACCGCACCCGCGCCCAAACGCGCCAACATCGCCCGCCGTGTCGGATCAGAAAGCGCCTGAAAGATCAGCGAAAGATCTGGGTCATATTTAGTCATAGTACTAAGTAACACAGCGCGGGCCGCCCGAAAAGCTATTACTTAGCTTAACGTCTAAGTTTCTAACGTTGCATCCAATTCACCAGCAAAGCCGAAAGGTGTTTTCGTGTAATCTTAGAAAATCGGCGGCGGCAAAACTTTCTTTGCCGATTTGCGCGTGGTATCTCTGTTTGAAAGCAAACATTGGCATCAGAGGTTCCCATGGCCCAACGCGTCACCAAAGCTGGCTTGCAGGTGGACAAGATCCTTGCCGACTTCATCGAGACCAGCGCCCTGCCCGGCACTGGCGTTACGGCAGATGCGTTCTGGGCGGGCATGGCCGATTTGGCGGATACGCAGGGGCCAAAGAATCGCGCTTTGCTGGCCAAACGCGATGCACTGCAAGAGCAGATTGATCAATGGCACCGCAGCCACCGCGCCGCGCCGCACGACCCGAATGCCTATAAGGCTTTCTTGCAAGATATCGGCTATTTGCTGCCCGAAGGGCCTGATTTCCAGATTGATACCACCCATGTCGACGCCGAGATTGCGCGGATCGCCGGGCCGCAACTGGTGGTTCCTGTCACCAATGCCCGTTACGCGCTGAACGCGGCGAATGCGCGCTGGGGCAGCCTTTATGACGCGCTTTATGGCACCGATGCGATGGGCAGCCCGGCACCGGCTGGCGGCTATGAAAAGGGTCGGGGCGCGCGGGTCGTCGCGCGGGCGCGGGTGTTTTTGGACGAATCCTTCCCGATTGCCGGCGCGTCGCATGCCGACGTGCATCGCTATTACGTCGCCAACGGAGCACTTTTGGTTGATGATCTGCCGCTGGTGTCGCCCGAAAAATTTGTGGGCTACAAGGGCAACCCCAAGGCGCCAGACTCGGTGCTGCTGCTGAACAATGGCCTGCATGTCGAGCTGGTGTTCGACCGCGCCCATATGATCGGCAGCCGCGATCAGGCCTGTCTGGCCGATATCGTGCTGGAAAGCGCGCTGTCTGCGATCATGGATTGCGAAGATTCGGTCGCTTGTGTCGATGGTGAAGACAAGGCGCAGGCCTATGGCAACTGGCTGGGCCTGATGAAAGGCGACCTGACCGCCACGCTGGAAAAGGGTGGGCGAAGCGTGCTGCGCACCCTGAACCCCGACCGCGTGTTTACCGCACCCGATGGTGGCAGCGTGACCGTAAAGGGCCGTGCGCTGCTTTGGGTGCGCAACGTCGGCCACCTGATGACCAACCCGGCCATCCTGCTGCCCGATGGGTCAGAGATTTACGAAGGCTTGATGGACGCGCTGATCACCACATTGATCGCCATGCATGACCTGAAAAAGCATGACGGGCTGCGCAATTCGGTCGAAGGGTCGGTCTATGTGGTGAAACCCAAGATGCATGGCCCCGAAGAAGTGGCCTTTGCGGTGGAAACCTTTGACAAGGTCGAAGCCATTCTGGGGCTGCCGAAGAACACAGTGAAGCTGGGCGTGATGGACGAAGAGCGGCGCACTTCGGTCAACCTAAAGGAATGCATTCGCGCGGCGCAGCATCGGCTTGCCTTCATCAACACCGGTTTTCTGGATCGCACCGGCGACGAAATTCACACCTCGATGGAGGCTGGCCCGTTCAGCCGCAAGGATTTCATCAAGCGCAAGGCTTGGATCACCGGCTATGAAAACCAGAACGTCGATATCGGGCTGGAATGTGGCCTGCAGGGCCGCGCCCAGATCGGCAAGGGCATGTGGGCAGCCCCCGATCTGATGGCTGCGATGCTGGAACAGAAGATCGACCACCCGAAAGCTGGGGCAAACTGTGCTTGGGTGCCGTCGCCGACCGCCGCCACGCTGCATGCGCTGCACTACCACAAGGTTGATGTTTTCGCGGTGCAGAACAAATTGAAGGCGGGCGGGCGCCGCGCCTATGTCGAAACGCTGTTGGAAATTCCGATGGCGTCTTATCAAAAATGGTCCGAAACGCAGGTTGTGCGCGAAGTTGAAAACAACGCCCAAGGTATTCTTGGTTACGTGGTGCGCTGGATTGATCAGGGTGTCGGCTGTTCAAAAGTGCCCGACATCAACGATATCGGCCTGATGGAAGACCGCGCCACCTGCCGGATTTCGGCGCAGCATATTGCGAACTGGCTGCACCACGG
>JAHEDL010000398.1 GCA_024641255.1 Pseudorhodobacter sp. | reverse complement strand
TTCGCCAAAGCACGCCCCCGCCGCCTGCAAATGCCCATACAAAGGCGACCGACGCACCGGCCGCGCCGAGGTCATTTCTTCGGACGGCCAAGCAATGGTATAGTGTTTGCCATAAGCCTCCAGCGTCCGCGTGCGCACCCAATCGGTGCTGTGATGCACGCGGCCAAAGCGCCGGATGTCCACAGGCCACAGATCGTAAGGCGCTTCGCCCTTCGCCGCCCATTCCGCCAAAGCCATGCCAGCCCCGCCACCGCTGGCGATGCCAAAGGCATTAAACCCTGCGCCCACATAGAAATTCTTCAGCTCTGGCGCCTCGCCCAAGATGAAGTTCCCATCCGGCGTAAAGCTTTCCGGCCCGTTCAACAACTGCTTGACGCCCGCCGATGCCAGCGCCGGCACCCGCGCAATCGCATCCTCCATAAACTGGCTGTAATGGTCGTAATCCGATGTCAGCAGATCAAAGTGAAAACCGTCAGGGATTCCCTTTACCGCCCAAGGCTTGGGATTGGGCTCGTATCCGCCCCACACCAAACCGCCCACGTCTTCCTTCCAATAGGTGCGCCGATCCGGGTCGCGCAGGGTAGGCAGGTTTGGCGTAATCCCTTCGATCTTTTCGGTGATCATGTATTGATGTTCCACCGACACCAGCGGCACATTCACCCCGACCGACGCCGCCAAGGCCCGCGTCCATTGCCCGGCACAGACGATCACCTTTTCGCATTCTATGGTGCCAAACGGCGTTTCCACCCCGCGCACCCGACCGTCTTCGACGATCACCCGCGTTACTGGCGTATCTTCAAAGATCTTCACCCCCGCCATCCGCGCGCCCCGCGCCAGACTTTGCGTGATGTCAGACGGGTTGGCCTGCCCATCGGTCGGCAGATAGGCCGCCCCCACCAGATCATCAATCGTCATCAGCGGCCACAGATCCTGCGCCTCTTTCGGGGTCAGCAAATGCATCTCCAACCCGAAACTATGCGCCGTCGTCGCCTGCCGCTTCACTTCGGTCCAGCGTTCGGCATTGCACGCCAACCGCAAGCCGCCGTTCATCTTCCACCCCGTCTGCAACCCGGTTTCGGCCTCTAGCTTCTTGTAAAGCTCTACCGAATAGCCCAGCAATTGCGTGATGTTGGCCGATGTCCGCAACTGCCCCACCAGCCCCGCCGCGTGGAACGTCGTCCCCGAGGTCAGCTTCTTGCGCTCTAGCAAAACCGTATCGGTCCAACCCAGTTTGCCCAAGTGATAGGCCGTCGAACAGCCAATGATGCCGCCGCCAATGATGACGGCCTTCGCGGTGGAAGGAAGCTCTGCCATGATATCCTCAAGCGTTGCGGAAAGCGTCAAACGCCGCCCGGTAAGTGGTCAGGTTGCTGGCCGTGTAGGCCGCAAAATCGAAATCCAGTTCAGAGTGTATCTCTGACACCATGCTCCACAGCGTTTCACGCAGGGCCGCTGCGGCCTTCATCGCCCGATACTTGCGCCACAACGCTGCATCGGGCACGCGGTGATAATATCCGGCCAACATCTGCGCCTCTTGCCGCTCTGACAGGCCGTTGTTCGCGGCCAAGCCACCCAGATCGAACAGCGGCGATCCCCAGCCGCCATAGTCCCAATCAATCAGCCATAGCCGCGTGCCATCGTCGATGAAATTGGCGGGCAGCAGATCGTTATGGCCAAACACCAGATCAATCTGCCCCACCGCCGCCTCTAGCTGTGCCGCCTCTTGCAGCAGGTCTTGCAGCATCGCCAGATAGCGGCTGTTGCCGTCGCGCAGCGTGCCCGCATAATCGCGCAGCACATGAAACACCCAAAACGTCAGCGACGGCCCGCGCAAATAGCGCGGAATATCGCGATGCGCCCGCGCCACCAACTGTAGCGCCGGTTCCAGCATCTCACCCGCAATATCCGCCGCCGTCAGCGTGCGGCCTTCAATGAACTCAATCACCAAGGCCCCCGGCTCGTGATAGATCACCGCAGGCGATATTCCTGCCGCATGGGCCGCGCGGCTGGCCGACAATTCGTTAAAACGCAAAATCTGATGCACCGGAATATCATCGCCAATGCGCACCACGGCGCGGCGCTGCGCATCTTGAACCACAAAGTTGATATTGGTGATGCCGCCGCCCAAAGGTTCGGCCCGCACCGCCCCTTGCCAGATTGGCAGTCGCAAAACTTTGTCCAGCGGAGTCATGCACCCTCCTTGTTTTCGCCATGCTGCCAAAGCCAAGCGGCCTTGGTCAAATCCCACGTCGCTTCTTGTGGCTATTTGTTGCATTTGCGTTGAAAGCCACAGATCATGCTGCAAAACTCCAAGGAATACCCACATGACCCCGCGTGACCGCGACGTGCTTGATGTCTTAACAGCCAGCGGCACCGCCCGCGTCGAAACCCTTGCGCGCAAACTGGGCGTCACCGAAGAAACCATTCGCCGCGCCGCAAAACGGCTAGAGGCGCAGGGTCTTGTCACCAAAACCCACGGCGCACTGCATCTACGCGAAGCCGGGGCAGAGCCGAACTTCGCCCAGCGCATGCAGTTGAACGCCGCCGCCAAACGGCGCATTGGCCGCAGCGTTGCTGCGCTGATCCCCGATGGCGCATCGCTGTTTCTGGATGTCGGGTCAACCACCGCCTATGTGGCGCAAGCCCTGCAAATCCGCCGCGATCTGATGGTCATCACCAATTCGCTGCCGGTGGCCTCTGCCCTGACGGGGCGCAACGGCAATCGGGTGTTTTTGGCGGGGGGAGAATTGCGCGCCCATGATGGTGGGGCTTTCGGGGCCGAAGCCTTGGGCTTCTTGGGCCAGTTTCGCTGCGCCCATGCCATCTTGTCTGCTGCCGCGATCAACGCCGCCGGATTTTATCTGCAAGACCTGCGC
>JAHEDL010000381.1 GCA_024641255.1 Pseudorhodobacter sp. | reverse complement strand
CGACCGTATCGTGCTGGATCCGGGCGTGGTGCGGGGCCTTGGCTACTACACCGGGCCGGTCTACGAGGCCGAACTGACCTTCGAAATCTTCGACGAAAAGGGCCGCAAGCGGCAGTTTGGTTCGGTTGCGGGCGGCGGGCGCTATGACGATCTGGTCAAGCGGTTCACTGGGCAGGCGGTGCCGGCGACGGGCGTTTCAATTGGGGTTGACCGGCTGTTGGCCGCGTTGCGCGCCAAGGGCCGTGTGGGGGGCGACAGTGCCGGGCCGGTGGTGGTGACGGTGATGGACCGGGATCGCATGGCCGATTACATGGGCATGGTCGCTGATCTGCGCAACGCGGGCATTCGCGCCGAGGTTTATCTTGGCAACCCGAAGAATTTTGGCAACCAGTTGAAATACGCCGACAAACGGGCGTCGCCTGTGGCGGTGATTCAGGGTGGCAACGAGGCGGAAAAGGGTGTGGTCATTTTGAAAGACCTGATCCTTGGCGCCAAGATTGCCGAAAGTGCGACGCTGGAGGAATGGAAAGACCGTCCGGCGCAGGTCGAAGTGGCGCGCGCCGATCTGGTGGCGGCGGTGCAGCGGATGTTGGCGCAATGAGCCCGAAGGCGACGATCCGGGCCGAAGCCGAGGCGCTGTTTGCCGCGTTTCAGGCTGCGGGGGCAGTTCCTGTCGAGGCGGATCTTTTGCTGCCCGCCGAAACGCTGCTGGATCTTTACGGTGAAGATATTCGCGCGCGGGCCTATGTAACCAGCGACCCGATCCTTGGCGAAATGATGCTGCGGCCGGATTTCACGGTGCCGGTGGTGCAGGCGCATATGTCGGGCGGTGCTGAACCGGCGCGCTATTGCTATATGGGCGAGGTGTTTCGCAAGCAGGAGCATTTGGGCAACCGCGCGCATGAATATCTGCAGGTCGGTTTCGAGGTGTTTGATCGCACCGCCCCCGAAGCCGCCGATGCCGAGGTATTTGCGCTGTTTGCGCAGATGTTGGCGGGCTTGGGGTTGCGGGCCACCACCGGCGATATCGGGATTTTGATGGCGGCGGTGCGCGGGCTGGATACCACGGCGCGGCGCAAGGCGACGCTTTTGCGCCATATCTGGCGGCCAAAACGCTTCCGCGCGCTGTTGGATCGCTTTGCTGGCCGCGCGCCGATGCCGCAGGCGCGGGCGCAGTTGCTGGAAAAGCTGGCGACCGGGACGCCCGACGCGCTGATCGCGGCAGCGGGCAGCTTTATCGGCCTGCGCGCTCCCGAAGACATTGCCGCCCGCGCGGCCGCATTGATTGAAGATGCCAATGCGGCGCCGATCAAGGCACCCGAGGCGGCGCTGCTGTATGATCTGTTGTCGTTGCAGGCCCCGGCGCAGGCGGCGCTGACGCATTTGCGCGGCATCACGCCGATGCTGCCGGCGATTGCGCCTGCGGTTGACCGGTTTGCAACCCGGCTTGAAGCCTTGGCCGCCCGCGGCATCGCGCCTGCGACACTGGCGTTTGAAGCCAGCCTTGGCCGCACCTCGATGGAATATTACGACGGTTTCGTGTTTTCCTTCCATGCCGCGGGCGATCTGCCGCCGGTGGCCAGCGGCGGGCGCTATGATGCGCTGACGGCGGTATTGGGGCAGGGCAAATCAATTCCCGCAGTGGGCGGCGTGATCCGCCCCGGCTTGGTGGCGCAGCTGAAAGGGGCGATCTGATGCTGAAGATCGGAGTGCCGTCAAAAGGCCGCTTGATGGAGAAAACCTTTGACTGGTTTGGCGCGCGCGGCGTGACCATGCGCCAGACCGGGGCCGAACGGGAATATTCCGGCGCGGTGGATGGCATCGACGGGGTCGAACTGGTGATGCTGTCAGCGGGGGAAATTCCGCGCGAACTGTCGGCGGGCCGCATCCATCTGGGGGTGACCGGCAGCGATCTGGTGCGCGACAAGCTGGCGGATTGGGCGCAGCAGGTGGCCGAATTGGCACCGCTTGGCTTTGGTCATGCCGATCTGATCATTGCGGTTCCGGCCTGCTGGATCGACGTTGACACCATCGACGATCTGGACGCCGCCGCCGCCGGTTTTCGCGCTGCACATGGCTTTCGCTTGCGGATTGCCACCAAATATCACCGTCTGGTGCGCGAATTCCTGACCGCACAGGGCGTGGCGGATTATCAGCTGGTTGACAGTCAGGGGGCCACCGAAGGCACCGTCAAGAATCTGACCGCCGAGGCCGTGGCCGACATCACCTCTTCGGGTGAAACCCTGCGGGCGAACCATCTGAAAATCTTGTCCGATGGCTTGATCCACCAAAGCCAGGCCACGCTGTTCGCGGCGCGCAATGCCGATTGGTCGCAGGCGCGCGCGGTGCTGGACCGGCTGACCACCAAACTGGGCCTGCCTGCCGCCACGCTTTAAGCGCGGTGGTTCCATCCTCTTGGCTTAAATATCCCCGCCGGAGGCATCCGCCGGTGCAACCCGCGCGCGCCATAAGCATGGGGTGATATTGACCTGTCCGCCCCAGCCATTAGGGTGGGAGAAGAAAGAGGGTGCGCCATGGACCTGCTTCGATATTGCTTGCCACTGCTGTTGCTTGCCGCCCCGGTTGCGGCCGCCGATCTTGCCAAGGCCGATGCGATCCGTGCCGCGTTGGTGGGCAATACGGTTACCGGATCCATGATCGCATCGGGGGCCTATGCCGAATATTACGCCCCCGATGGCACGCTGCGGGCGGCGGATTATGCCGGGCATTGGGCGCTGAAGGGCGACCGGATGTGCTTTCGCTATGGCCAAGACCCCGAACTGTGCTGGGGCGTGGTGCTAAGCGGCGGGCATGTGGCGTGGATCGGTGAGAATGGTGAAGAGGGGCAGGGCGTGATCAAGCCGGGTAATCCGGCTGGGTGGTGATCAGC
>JAHEDL010000375.1 GCA_024641255.1 Pseudorhodobacter sp. | reverse complement strand
TTGACGATCACCGCATCGGCACCTTTGTAATCGGGCGAAATCGCATAGCCCTCGGCGCGCAGCCGGGTCAGGATGCGTTCGCTGTCCACCAAGGCCTTGGGGCAGCCAAGGCTAACCATGCCAATGGTCGGCTGTCCGGGGCGGGCGGCCTCGGAAAAGGTGGGCTTGGGGGCGAGATCGGGGCGAAGGTTCGGCGGATTTTGCGACATGGGCGCGGATATATAGGAAATTGCGCGCGTGGGGTAGGGGGCGCGTCGCAGCATGGCACCGCCCCCAGTCCACCCACCATGGCATCAGTATTTTGCTGGAACATACAACTCTGGCGGTAAAACCGCGCGTTCATAGTTCGGGTTGAACACCCGGTCGGGCAAAAACACGTCCTCATGCGGCACCGGTTCAACCGGAAACTGCGCCAGAAGATGGTCGATACAGTTCAGCCGCGCCCGCTTTTTGTCGTTGCCTTCCACGATATACCACGGCGCTTCGGCAATATTGGTGCGCGCCATCATCTCTTCTTTTGCCTTGGTATACTGCTCCCAGCGCACCCGCGATTGCAGGTCCATCGGTGAAAGCTTCCACTGTTTCATCGGGTCATGGATGCGCATCAAGAACCGCATCTGCTGTTCTTCATCGGTGATCGAAAACCAGTATTTGATCACCGTAATCCCCGACCGCACCAACATCCGTTCAAATTCCGGCACGTCGTTAAAAAACTGCTCGACCTGATCTTCGCTGGCAAACCCCATCACCCTTTCAACCCCGGCACGGTTGTACCAAGACCGATCAAACAGCACGATCTCGCCGCCCGCTGGCAGATGCGGCACATAACGTTGAAAATACCACTGAGTTTTTTCGCGGTCTGATGGCGCAGGCAGCGCCACCACCCGCACCACCCGCGGATTAAGGCGCTGCGTAATCCGTTTGATCACCCCACCTTTTCCGGCAGAATCGCGGCCTTCGAACAGCACCACGACCTTTTTCTTGTGATACGACACCCAGTCTTGCAGCTTGATCAGGTCAGATTGCAGCCGGATCAGCGTTTGAAAATAGCTGTGCCGATCAATGGTGTCCGGGTGCTTGTCCTTGTAAATCTTCGAGATTTCCAACGAAAGCTGCGCATCTTCCAGTTCAAGCTCGTAATCCTCGTCGAAACTGTCGGCCAGTTCAGCCTCCAGCCAATCCATCGGCGGGGTGCTGGGGGTATAGATCTTCGACATCGGGCGGCTCCTGCAGTTTCCGCCCGCGTAAACCACGGCAATGTGACAGTCAGGTGACGGGCGCACTGCGCTTTCCCTGATGCCGCGCGCAGGTTTCGGGCGAAGTGTTGCCCATCTGGCAACAGTGGCTTGTGCGGGGCCGCAGGGGGCGTAAGCTTTCGCTATTGGTATTTCGAGGATCACATGCGCTGGATTATTAGATCAGCTATCGCGTTGCTTGTGCTGGCGGTTTTTGCCGCGGCATCGGTGTTTCTGATCCCTGCCGACAAGATCGCGGCCTTGGCGGTTGGCAAGTTCAACAGCCTTACCGGGCGCGAGCTGGTAATCTCTGGCGCGGTCAGCCCGACATTCTGGCCGGTGCTGGGTATTAAAACCGGCCCGGTTTCGGTTTCAAACGCAGACTGGTCGAAAGAAGGCCCGATGTTGCAGGCCGAAGCACTGGCGATATCGGTCGATATGGCGGCATTGCTGGGCGGCACGGTCAAGATCACCGGGGTCGAAGCCATCAACCCCAAGATCGTGCTGGAACGCAGCGCCAAGGGGCAAGAAAACTGGATATTCGGCGGCGATGCAGGCGGCACTGTCAGCCGCGCGACCCCCGGCGTCGGCCAACCCTTCACCTTGGACAAAGCCGTTTTCCAAGGCGGCACGCTGATTTTCGTCGATCATGCCAGCGGCGCGCGGCACGAACTGACCGGCATCGACGCCACCATCGCGATCCCGTCCTACACTGGCCCCGCGCAACTGGACATGGCGGCGGTGATGAACGGTCAATCCTTCACCACGGCGATGACCGTCGCCGCCTTTCAGGATTTTCTGGATGGCAAGGTGGTCGCAACCGACCTGACCCTGACCGCAGGCGATGCGGTGATCGGCTTCAAAGGCCAAGCGGGCCAAGGCCCGGTAGAGGCCGAAGGCGATCTGACGGCCAAGCTGGGCGATCTGGCGGCAGTCTCGGCGCTGATGGGGGCGCCGATGTCGCTGCCGCAGGGCTTGGGCGCGCAAGACGTGCAGGTTGCAGGCAAACTGACGCTGACGCCCGAAGCCTCGCTGCATCTGCGCGCGGGGCAGGTGACGCTGGATGGCAACGCGGTAACGGTGGACGCCGATCTGCTGACCGACGGCGCGCGCCCAAAACTGTCGGCGCAGGTGACGGCAGGGGCGCTGACGCTGGCCGCAGTTTCTGGCGCGCAGGGCGGTGGCTCTGGCGGTGGCGTGCAGGCGGCCGGCTGGCCAAAGACCAAGATCGATGTCAGCGGGCTTGCCGCACTGGACGCCGAAGTTGCGCTGACCGCCGACAGCCTTGATCTGGGCATGGTCAAATTTGGTGCCTCGAAACTGATGCTGACGCTGGATCGCGGCCGCTTGGTCACCGAAATCCGCAAAGTCGCGGCCTATGATGGGGTGATTTCGGGCCAATTCGTGGTCAATGGCCGCAAGGGCCTGTCGGTCGGTGGCGATCTGGCGTTCTCTGGCATGGCGCTGCAGCCGCTGCTGGCCGATTTTGGCGGCTATCAGCGCTTGGTCGGCACCGGCGATCTTGCGGTAAAATTTCTTGGCTCGGGTTCGTCGATCGATGCGATCATGCGGTCGCTGGAAGGCTCTGGCACCTTGGCGCTGCGCAAGGGTGAGATTTTGGGGCTGGATATCGCTGGCATGCTGCGCACCCTTGAT
>JAHEDL010000331.1:1689-2902 GCA_024641255.1 Pseudorhodobacter sp. | reverse complement strand
GCCATCAGCAAAACTGCAATCATCAGACGCATCAAAGCCTCCTCTTTATCGCCATTTGTTCAAATACGGGCGGATCGCGCGTTTCCACAGCGGCGGGCACAGCGCAATCATGCAGGCCATTGGCAGCGGCCACGGCAACTGCGGTGCGTCGGTTTCGGTCGGCAAGCGCAACGCCGGGTAAGGCCGCTGCGGATGCGCATGATGATCCGAATGGCGCGGCGCATTCAGCATCATGCTACTGGAAAACCAGTGCGGCGCGTTCCAACTGTGGCGGGTCGACACCGGCTCTAACCGCCCATCGGCCCGCCGCTGCCGCATCAGCCCGTAATGCTGCACATAATCCGAAAGCATCAGCTGCGATTGCGCATGAAAGGCCAGGGCCGCCCAAGCCAACACGCCAGCCCACCCGGCAATTAAACCACCAAGCGCCATACAGGCCACCGCCATCCCGACATACACAAAATAAGGGTGCACCCCCTTGGCGCTGCGCTTGCGCAACGCGGTTTCCGCCGCAAGCCCAAGCCGAAAACTGCCCAGCCAGGCCCGCAGCAAGAACGCATAATACCCCTCGCCCGACCGCGCGGTGTTGGGGTCATCCGCACTGGCGGCATGCCGGTGATGCACCAAGCGGTGCGCCGAGGTGTGGTGCCCGAACAACAGCGCGCAATAGACCATCCCGCCAAGGCGAAACAGCCAGCGGTTCGATCGGTGGATCAGCTCATGCGATGTTGGGTTGGCAACTTGGCCAAGCCATAGCCCCGCGCCCAAAAATACCGCCGCCCGCCCCCAGATCGGCAAGCCACTGTCGCCGGCAATCGCCCAAACCGCCGCAGGCATCAGCGCCAGCGACCCCAGCCCCAACACCACCAAAAGCGCGTCTGCGGCGGGAAATTCCGCCCCTTCCGGCGCATCGCCCAGATAAAGCCCGCTGATCTGATCCAGCAGCGCCGCCAGCACGGTCATATACCCAAGCCCCGCCAACAGCCAAAGCCCGCCCAACCAGACCCCCAAGCCCAAAAGCCCCAAGGGCGCCAGCGAAGCCAGCGCAAACAGCATCATCGGCGGTGGGTTTGGTGCTTGCATGCCGCCACATTAGCACGGCCCGGCCCAATCGCCAGCACCATAGGGCCGCAGCCGCGCCACGCCCCTGCCTGAAGCCCTTCCAAACCCTGTCAAAATTGACTAGGTGAAGGAAATCCCTTCGCGCACAGGT
>JAHEDL010000331.1:0-1679 GCA_024641255.1 Pseudorhodobacter sp. | reverse complement strand
AGATTGGCGATACACCTACGGCGGTGGCTGAACCTGAAAAACCCGGTCTTCTTGGGCGTCTGATCGGCCGCGCCGATGAACCGCGCCGCGTGCTTGACGATGCGATGCTGGAAAGTCTGGAAGAGCTGCTTATTCAGGCCGATATGGGCGTTGATACCGCCACGCGCGTCGCCGCTAATATCGCCGAAGGCCGCTTTGGCAAGCGTATCTCTACCGCCGACCTGCGCGCTGCCCTGTCTGCCGAAATCGCCCGTATCATGGCCCCCGTTGCCCGGCCGTTGCCGCTTTATCCGCAAAAGCCGCAGGTTGTGTTGGTTGTTGGCGTCAACGGCTCTGGCAAGACCACCACCATCGGCAAACTGGCATCGCAATTCAAAGCCGCCGGGAAATCCGTGGTGATCGCCGCTGGCGATACTTTCCGCGCCGCAGCGGTGGAACAGTTGCAGGTCTGGGGCACCCGCGCCGGCGTGCCGGTGCTGACCGCCCCCGAAGGGTCAGACCCTGCCAGCCTTGCCTTTGATGCACTGACTCGGGCGCAGGCCGATGGTGCCGACCTTTTGCTGATCGACACCGCAGGCCGCTTGCAGAACCGTCAGGATCTGATGGAAGAACTGTCCAAGATCGTGCGCGTCATTCGCAAGAAAGACCCGACAGCCCCGCACAACACGCTTTTGGTGCTGGATGCTACCACCGGCCAGAACGCCATCAACCAAGTCGAAATCTTCCGCAAGATTGCCGACGTTTCTGGTCTGGTGATGACCAAACTTGACGGCACCGCCAAGGGCGGCGTGCTTGTGGCGCTGGCCGATAAATTCGGCCTGCCAATTCATGCCATTGGCGTCGGCGAACAGATCGACGATCTTGCTCCCTTCGATCCCGAAGATTTCGCCAAAGCCTTGGTTGGCCAAGCCGACTAACCTCTTCGATCTGTAAGTATCAGGGCGTCGCGGGCCA
Organism: Pseudorhodobacter sp.; assembly: GCA_024641255.1. Lineage (GTDB taxonomy): Bacteria > Pseudomonadota > Alphaproteobacteria > Rhodobacterales > Rhodobacteraceae > Cypionkella. The sequence goes on along the minus strand of JAHEDL010000331.1, from coordinate 725 downwards.
CGCCCTTCTGGCACCTGGCAATTTGGCTTCTCGCAACGCGGTGCATATGTCGTCTTGGCTGATCTCTCTTGCAGGCACGCCCACCGGTCAGCATTTGGCTTTGGCGCTCGCCTTGGCCGCAGCCTTGCTGCATGCGCTGTTTGGCGCGCTGCAAAAGGGCCGCCATGACCCTTGGCTGTCACGGGCGGTGATCGACGGCTGCTATTGCGTGATTGCGATTCCGTTTGCGCTGTTTGCCGTGCCGTGGCCCGAAGCCCGGATGTGGCCGATTTTTGCCGGCGCTTGGCTGATCCACTCGGTCTATAAAATCCTGCAAGCCATGGCGTTTGATCGCGGCGCTTACACCGTGGTGTATCCGGTGGTGCGCGGCACCGGGCCGTTGTTCACCGTCATCGGTGCGGGGCTGGTGTTTGGCGAAACCTATGCGCCGCTGCAATGGCTGGGCGTCGGTTTGCTGGTTTCTGGCATCATGGGGCTTGCCGCCTATAACCTTGTTCACGTCAAATTGAACCGCGATACGCTGCTGCCTGCGCTGGGCTTGGCCTTTGTGACCGGCGCCTTCGTGGCCGCCTATACCACCTATGACGCGTGGGCGATCCGCGCCACACCCGACCCTTTCACCTTTCTGGCGTGGTTTTTCATGCTGGACGGGGTGTTTTTGCCGGTTTTGATGCATCGCCGCTTGCTGAAAGTCACCGCGACACAGGCGGTGCCGCTGATCCGGC
>JAHEDL010000319.1 GCA_024641255.1 Pseudorhodobacter sp. | reverse complement strand
CGACCGCCGGATGCGCAAAGCCTTGATCGCGCAGCCAGTGATAATAGCTGACCGCGCGGTCCCACGGGTTGCGCACCAGTGTCACGGTAAAGAAGGCGGCAATTTCAGCGTCGGTCGCCAGCCCGGCAATATCGGCCAAGGTCGAATGTTTCCATAGCCGCCCCGCCGCTTTGACGCCACTGATCCGCGCCCGGCGCGCCCGGGCTTTGGGCGTATCGCCGATCAGGATGTCATCCTTCATGGCGCGGTTTTCCAGCGCAAGGCTAAGCGCGGTGCCGCCGGTCTTCGGAATATGCACGAAGATGAAGCGGCGGCCGCGCGACACGATCATGGTGCGGCCCGCCAGTCGCTGCCACCGTCACGGGCATCGAGCCCGCGACGGTGGCTTTGGCACAAGGCAGCACCGGCGCGCGGTGTAAGACGCGCGGGCGCGGTTGAACGTTGAGGAGCCTCCGGCGGGAGTATTTTTAGAAAGAGCAATGGCATGGTCTAAACCGGATTTGGCAGCGGCCTGCCGTCAAGATGCGCGATAAGGTTATCCAGCGCCATCAGGCCCATGGCGCTGCGCACTTCCAGAACTGCGGTGCCAAGATGCGGCAACAGGGTGACATTTTCCAGCCCCAGCAGCGCCGGGGTGATCTGCGGTTCGCGTTCATAGACATCAAGCCCCGCACCCGCGATCTGGCCGCGCAGCAGTGCATCGGCCAATGCAGCTTCGTCCACCACATCGCCGCGTGCGATGTTGATGAAGATGCCGTGCGGTGCCATATGCGCCAGGGTTTCAGCGTTGATCAGGTGGCGGGTGGCGGGACCGCCCGGCACGGCGACCACGACAAAATCGGCTGCCATCACCTGCGCCAATGGCAGTTGCTCTGCCGGGCAACCCGCGTCGTCGACCGCAGAGCGGTTGTGAAACACCACCTGCATGCCAAAGCCATAGTGGCAGCGCCGCGCGATGGCCTTGCCGATGCGGCCCATGCCAATGATGCCAACGCGGCGGCCAGATACCTGCGCGCCCAGCATTTGCGTTGGATGCCAGCCCTGCCAGCTGCCCGCGCGCAGCAGGCGTTCGCCTTCGCCTGCGCGCCGCGCTGTCATCAGGATCAGCGTCAGCGCCACATCGGCGGTGGCATCGGTGACCGCGCCGGGGGTATTGCTGACCGCGATGCCGGCATTGCGCGCCGCCTGCACGTCGATGTGGTTATAGCCGACGCCGAAATTCGCCAAAATCCGTGCCCGTGGTTGCGGCACATCGGCAAAGACCTGCGCCGAAAACTGATCACCCAGCGTCGGCAGCACCGCGTCAAAGTCGCGCAGCGCCGCACGCAGTTCTGACGCATCCAGCGGCGCGGTGCTGGGCCGTGCGATCACATCAAAGCGAAGCGCCGCGGCTTGCATGACGGCGGCGGGCAACGGCCGGGTGATCAGCAGTTTCATCAAAACAACTTGCCCCCCAGTGGAACCTCTTGCCCCGGCCCGATCAGCACCACCTCGCCATCGGCGTCGGGCAGACCCAGCACCAGCACCTCGCTAAGCACCTTGCCGATCTGGCGCGGCGGGAAGTTCACCACCGCCAAGACCTGACGCCCGATCAAGCCTTCGGGGTTATAATGCTTGGTGATCTGCGCCGAAGACCGCTTTTCGCCAATCTCGCCGCCGAAATCGACCCACAGCTTGAAGGCAGGTTTGCGCGCCTCGGGGAAGGGTTCGGCGCGGGTGATGCGGCCAACCCGGATATCGACCTTTTCAAAATCGGCGTAGCTGATCGCGGCCGTCATTTGCCAAGCTCCCGGCCGCGATCTGCCGCCGCTTTCACCGCGCGTTTCAACAGCGGCGGGAAGCCCGTGGCGTCATCCATCAACACCGCCAAAGCCGCCGCCGTGGTGCCCCCCGGCGAGGTGACGTTGATGCGCAACTGGCTGGCTGGTTCGACGGACTGATAGGCCAATTCGCCCGCGCCGCAGACCGTCGCCCGCGCCAGTTTCATTGCCACCTCGGGCGACAGGCCTTCGGCAACACCCGCGGCCGCCATCGCTTCAATCAGGTGGAACACATAGGCCGGGCCAGAACCCGACACCCCCGTCACCGCATCAATCTGATGTTCGCCTTCCAGTTCGACCACTTGCCCGACCGCCAGCATCAACTGATGCGCCAGCGCAAGACCCGCAGCCCCCGCGTGTGCGTTACCGCAGATACCGGTGATGCCACGCCCCACCATCGCGGGCGTATTGGGCATGGTGCGCACAATCGGGGTGCGATCGCCCAAGGCCTCGGCAAAGGTTGCAATCGAGGTGCCCGCCGCAATCGACACAAACAGCGTCTTACCGTTGCCCAGCGCCTGCAACGCGGGCAGCGCCGCCCCCATCATCTGCGGCTTTACGGCCAGCAGCGCCACCGCAGGCGCGGTCGGCACGCCTTGGTTCAGGTGCACGCCACAAGATTTCAGCCAGTCGGTCGGGTTCGGTTCAATCACCCAGATGCTGCTTGCCGGAACCCCTGCGGCCAACCACCCGGTCAGCAGCGCCGTTCCCATTTTACCACATCCCAGCAGCACCAGCCCGTCGCGGGCCACAACATCCAGCGTCATCGCAAACTCCTTGTTTGCGCGCAGGTTAGGCCCGACCGTAAGCCTCGGCAATGGCAACCTTCATCGCCTCGGCAGGGGTTTTGTCGGCCCAAGACACAAGTTGGAACGCCGGATAGAACCGTTCCGCCGCCATCACGGCGCTAGAGATCAGCCGATCAATCTGTTCGGCCCCCACCATCTGCCCGCCCGCCAACACCAGCCCATAGCGCCAGACCATCAGCTTTTGCTCGGCCCAATAGGTGAAGGCGCCGGTCCAGACCATATCGTTGCAGCGGTTCAGCACGTCATAAAGCTGCGCCATCTTTTCGGTGGGCGGCTC
>JAHEDL010000314.1 GCA_024641255.1 Pseudorhodobacter sp. | reverse complement strand
TGGCCTCTGGGCTGAACGCCTCAAGCGCCTCGTCATACACCGATGCGGCAAGCGCCTTCATTTCGGCCTCGGCGGCGCGGCTGCGTTCGGTGGGCACAATCATCTTGATGCGGCGGTCGGTTGGGTCGGGCACCCGTGCGACCCAACCGGCTTGTTCCATCCGGTCGATCATCCGCGATACGGAAATAGGTTCAATTTCAAGTCGGTCCGCCAGCCGTGCCTGCGAAGCGGAACCAAAGCGGGCCAAAATCGCCAACACCCGCCATTGCGCCGATGTCAGGCCATAGCCTGACGCGCGCTGGGCAAAGCGTTTGCGCAACAGGCGGGTGGCATCATGCAACAGCAGGCCGAGCTTGTCAGGGTTAGAAGTCATAAGTCTGGATATAATAAGCCTGCTTACTATTCAAGTGTGAATCCAGAACGGTGGTTAATCGCTGGCTCCTAGCTGCGCTGCAATTTCACTGCTTCCGAACGTCCCAGCCGCAGGAAATGCGCGATATAGGGCTTTCCGGCATCTTCTTCGCGCGTGGCCGCATAAAGCCGCTTGGTGATGGTGCCGGGGCCAAGCGGGCGCGTAACATAGTCAGCGTTCGATTTCACGTCGCGCAGCACCCAGTCGGGCAACACCGCCACGCCGCGATTGCTGCCAACCAGCATCAGAATCACCGCCGTCAGTTCCACCGGACGCTGGGCGCGGGGTTCGACCTTGGCGGCGGTCAGCAACTCGGTAAACACGTCCAGCTTGTCGCGCGTCACCGGGTAGGTGATCAGCGTCTGGTCGCGGAAATCTTCGGCGGTGATCATGTCCTTTGCCGCCAGCGGATTCTGCGCCGAGGCGATGAACATCGGGTGGTAATCAAACAGCGGATTGAACGTGACCCCCGGCAGCGGTTCGGGGTTGGACGAAATCACCAGGTCAACCTCTTCGCGCAGCAGTGCCGGAAAGCTGTCAAACGCCAGTCCGGCGCGGATGTCGACATCCACCTCGGGCCAAGCGTGGCGAAACAGTTCCAGCACCGGAAACAGCCAGTCAAAACATGCGTGGCATTGAATGGCGATGTGCAAGCGGCCGGTTTTTCCCGATTGCAGCGCGCGGAACTCTTCCTCTAGCGCGGTGATTTCCGGCAAAATCCGTTCGGCGGCCCGCAACATCCGAATGCCCGCCGCCGACAGCGTCATCGGTTTTGACCGCCGGACAAACAGCTCCATCCCCACCTGCGCCTCAAGCCCCGCAACCTGATGGCTTAGCGCCGATTGTGTCATGTTCATCATGTCAGCCGCGCGGGCAAGACCGCCCGCCTGATGAATCGCGCGGATGGTGCGCAGGTGACGAAGTTCCAGATACATGCGTAGATCTCATGTTTATGTTGAAAACTATGAATTGGATTCATTTTGCACCGTGTGAGACAACAGGGCAAGCAAAAGGAGCCTACCAATGTCTGCACCCCGTATTTCTTTCGAGTTCTTCCCGCCGCAATCCTTGGATGCGTCGTTCAAACTTTGGGAAACCGTGCAGGTGTTGGCTCCGATGGCGCCAAATTTCGTGTCGGTGACCTACGGCGCCGGCGGCACCACGCGTAAATTGACCCATGACGCGGTGGCCACGATCAAGCGCAACTATGGTCTGAACGTCGCCGCGCATTTGACCTGCGTTGACGCCACCCGCGCCGAAACGCTGGAAATCGCCGCAGCCTATGCCGAAGCTGGCGTGACAGAGATTGTCGCCCTGCGCGGTGATGCACCCAAAGGGGCCGCGCGTTTCACCCCGCATCCTGACGGCTTTGCCAACTCGGTCGAATTGGTCGCGGCTTTGGCCAAAACCGGCAAGTTCAAACTGCGCGTCGGTGCCTATCCCGAAGCGCACCCGGATGCGGCTGACCGTTTTGCCGATGTGACTTGGCTGAAGCGCAAGATTGATGCCGGCGCCAGCAGCGCAATCACCCAGTTCTTCTTTGACGCCGACACGTTCTTCCGCTTCCGCGATGCCTGTGTAAAGGCGGGCATCACCGCGCCGATCATTCCGGGCATCTTGCCGATCCAAAGCTGGGAAGGCACCAAGAAGTTCGCGGCGCGCTGTGGCGCAAGCATCTCCTATCGCTTGGACGAAGGCTTTGCTGCCGCCAAACGCGATGGCCGCGAAGAGTTGCTGGCGCTGACGCAATGCTCCAGCCTGTGTTCGCGTCTTATCGAAGGCGGGGTCGAGGATTTGCACTTCTACACGCTGAACCGCCCCGAATTGACCCGCGATGTCGTGCGCGCGTTGGGGATTGTGCCGGAAGTCGCTTTAGAAAAGGTCGCCTGAGCCTGTTATCGTCTCCCTGACGGTTGGTCCCCAAGACCGGCGGCCTAACTTGCGCGCCTCCCCCCACGGGAGGCGCGTTTTTTACTGCGCGCACGGGGCGCAATGGGCTAAGACAGGGAAAATCTGCAAGGACCCGCCTATGTCAAAGCCCATATTCGTTCTGAACGGCCCTAACCTTAACCTGCTGGGCCTGCGCCAGCCCGAGATTTACGGGCGCGAGACGCTTGCCGATGTAGAAGCGTCGATGACCGGTTTAGCTGCGGAATTGGCGCTGGATCTGCGGTTCATGCAATCCAATCACGAAGGTCAGTTGGTTGATTGGATACAGGCCGCGCGCAACGATGCGGCGGGCATCATCATCAATCCGGGGGCCTATTCCCACACTTCGGTGGCGATTCTGGATGCGCTGAACGCCTTCGACGGCGCAGTGTTAGAGGTGCATATTTCGAACATCCACAAGCGCGAGGCGTTTCGGCACCACTCCTTTGTTTCGGCGCGCGCCGATGGCGTGATCGCAGGGTTTGGCACCCAAGGCTATCTGCTGGCGCTGCGCCGCATGGCGACCCTGATCCCGGCATAGCGCGTGTCCGCTTCTGGCGAAGATATCT
>JAHEDL010000299.1 GCA_024641255.1 Pseudorhodobacter sp. | reverse complement strand
CCAGCGCGGATCATCGGTGGTGCTGTCAGGTGCGCTTTCACGGCACACTTCCACCAAACCCACCACCGCTTTGCCGATGTTGGAATGATAGAAGAACCCGCGATCGCCAATCTTCATCGCCCGCATATTGTTGCGCGCCAGATAGTTGCGCACCCCGTGCCATTCTTCGCCCACAGCCCCTTTGGCAACTTGGGCGTCCCAGCCCCAAGTATCAGGCTCGGATTTGAACAGCCAGAAATTCATCCGATGACCTTTTTCCACTCGCTGATCGTCACACTTTCGAAAAGACCCGCCTTGGCATAGGGGTCGGCCGCGGCCCATTCCTGCGCCGCCTTGAGATCATCGACGTTCAGCACGACAAGGCTGCCGGTCATCTGGCCTTCGGGCGACAAAAACGGCCCGGCCATTTCCACCACACCCGACGCTTCAATATGCGCCAGATGCGCCGCGCGGTTATCAAGCCGCGTCTGCAAATGGTCAGGTTTGTCTTTACAGATCAGGGCGACGCGCATGGATTACTCCTGTTTCAAAGGCCGCGACAGCAGGGCGGAAATCGCCTGCGGCAAGGTGATGTGATGATCGATCACAGCGGCGATCATGCTGGTGATCGGCATGTCGATTTGCAAGCTTTTCGCCATGTCAGAGACTGCTTTTGCCGTAGCAGCCCCTTCGACAGTCACCGTCGGGTCAAAGCGTTCGCCCGCGCCAAGCGCCTGACCATAGCGGAAATTGCGCGACTGCGCCGAGGTGCAGGTCAGCACAAGATCACCAAACCCCGACAAGCCCGCCAAAGTCTCAGCCTTCGCGCCCAGTGCAAGCGCAAGCCGAGTCATTTCAGCATAGCCGCGTGTCATCAGCGCCGCCCGAGCCGAGTCGCCCAAGCCCGCGCCAATCACGATTCCCGCCGCTATGGCGATGACGTTTTTCAACGCACCGCCAAGTTCGGCCCCAATCACATCGGTGGTGCGATAAAGCCGCAGGGTCGGCGTCGACAGCAGATGCTGCAGCGCCTCGCCATCAGCACTTGCCAGCGTCAGTGCGGTCGGCAAACCGCGAGCGATGTCGGCGGCAAAGCTGGGGCCGGTCAGAATGGCAAAAGCCGAATTCGGGCAGGCAGCTTCGATAAGCGCCGTCGGCCCCTTCAGAGTCGTCAGGTCAACACCCTTGCAGCAGGCGACCAAAGCCACCCCATCCAACACCGGATGTTCCGCCAAAAACCCCCGCAGTGCCTGCATCGGCAGCGTCAAAAGCACGGCGTCAGCACCGATCAAATCAGAAATTTCCGCCGTAACAGAGACTGTTTTGGGCAGGTTCACCCCCGGCAGCCGCGCGGACTGACCACCGGCAAGCCGTGTCACATCGCGCGCCCACAGCCGCACCTCGCGGCCTTCGCGGCCCAGCGCCACCGCAAGCGCGGTTCCAAAGGCGCCGGCTCCGACCACACCGATCATGCTTTTGCGCCCTTCTTGCCAGACCCGATCATCGGTGCGGCAGTGGCATCAAGCGGCCAGCGCGGCCGCGCCACAAGGCTCATGTCATCGCGCGCACCGTCGCGAAACCGTTCTATCCCGGCCCAAGCGATCATCGCGGCATTGTCGGTGCAAAGCCGCAGCGGCGGCGCAACAAAGCGCACGCCATTTTGCGCCGAAACAGTCTCTAACATCGCCCGAATAAGGCTATTTGCCGCCACACCGCCCGCCACCGCCAGCGCGGGTTCGGCTGGCGCGTCTGCGAGATATACGGCCAAAGCGCGCCGCGTTTTTTCAGCCAAAACCTCTGCCACCGCGCGCTGAAATCCGGCGCAAAGATCGCGGCGGTCTTGCACTGTCAGGCCACCTTTTTCGGCAATCAAAGCGTCTCTGGCGCGCAGCAACGCGGTTTTCAAACCTGAAAACGACATGTCGTAGCCCGGTCGATCCAACAAAGGCCGGGGGAAGGTAAAGCGTTTGGCATTGCCAAGCGCCGCTTCGGCCTGCACCGCCGGGCCACCGGGTTGCGGCAGGCCCAACAGTTTTGCTGTCTTGTCAAACGCCTCGCCCGGGGCATCATCAATCGTGCCGCCAAGCCGCTGAAACTGTTCAGGGCCGCGCACGATCAAAAACTGGCAATGCCCGCCCGATACCAACAGCATCAGATAGGGAAAAGGCAGCTGATCGGTCAGTCGTGGCGTTAGCCCATGGCCTGCAAGGTGGTTCACCCCCACCAACGGCAGCCGCGCACCGGTTGCCAGCCCCTTGGCAAGCATCACCCCCGAAAGAACGCCGCCAATCAGCCCCGGACCCGCCGTCACGGCAATCGCGCTCAGGTCGGCCAACGCTACCCCGGCTTCGGTCAACGCCTGTTCCACACAGTGATCCAGCCGTTCGGCGTGGGCGCGCGCGGCGATTTCCGGAACCACACCACCGAAATCGGCATGCAAGGCAGTTTGCCCTTCGACCACCGAGGACAGAATTTGCGGCATTTGCCCCGGCACATGCCGGACGACAGCGGCGGCGGTATCGTCGCAGCTTGACTCGATGCCCAGAAAGGTAAGCGTGTCTGCCATGGTCCGCCGTTGATTGCTTGTCTTATCGCAGGTAACACCAAGCACATGGCCAGACAATCCCAACCCACCATCCTGCTGACACGCCCTTTGGCGCAAAGCCAGCGTTTTGCGGCGATGGTCGGCGGTGCGGTGATCTCACCGCTGATGGTGCCCGAGTTTCTGTCGCCCCCACTGCCCAAGCGTGACTTTGCGGCGGTTGTTCTGACATCAGAGACGGGGGTTGAAGCTGCCCGGCGGATTTCTGCCGCCGGTGCCCCCCTGCCCAAGCGCGCGTTCTGCGTTGGTGACCGCACGGCAAAAGCCGCGCAGGCAGCCGGATTTGACGCGATTTCGGCGCAGGGGGATGCCAACGCCTTGTTGGCTTTGCTGGT
>JAHEDL010000287.1 GCA_024641255.1 Pseudorhodobacter sp. | reverse complement strand
ACACGCTGCTGGGCGAGGCGGGCAATGATAGCTTGCTGGGCGGTGACGGCATTGACCGGTTGTCAGGCGGCGCGGATGCTGATCGGATTGACGGCGGAACCGGCGCGGATGTGCTAAGCGGTGAGTTGGGGGCCGATCTTTTCGTGTTCAACCGCGGCTATGGCGGCGACCGCGTGACCGATTTTCAGGACAGCATTGATACCATCGTGCTGGATGACGCGCTGTGGGGCAATACGGCGCTGACGGTGGTCAGTGTGGTGACACAATTTGCGCGGGTGGTGTCGGGGTCTGTAGTGATGAATTTCGGCAATGGCGATGTACTGACCCTGACCGGTTTGACCAATACAGCGGCGCTGCTGGACGACATCAGCATCGTCTAGGCCGCGGTGATTCGCGACGATTCGCAGGGCCGCGGGGACAAAAAACACCCTGCCGAATCGTCGCATCTGACACGACCCTGTGCTAACGTTAACACATTCGCAATTCTGTCATATCATGGCGCTTCCTGCCCTTGCGCTGCAACGCAGCACGGTTAGTGTGCAGCCTCGATCAAGCCCCCTTCCGCCGGACCGGAGTTGCCCCCATGACCGAATTCAAGAAAATACTGATCGCCAACCGCGGCGAAATTGCGATCCGCGTGATGCGGGCGGCCAACGAGATGGGAAAAAAGACCGTCGCGGTTTATGCCGAAGAAGATAAGCTGTCGCTGCACCGTTTCAAGGCGGACGAAGCCTATCTGATCGGTGAGGGCCTGTCGCCGGTTGGTGCCTATCTGTCGATCCCCGAAATCATCCGTGTGGCGAAAGATTGCGGCGCGGATGCCATTCACCCCGGCTATGGGCTTTTGTCGGAAAACCCTGATTTTGTAGATGCTTGCGATCAGGCTGGCATCACCTTCATCGGCCCGAAAGCCGACACAATGCGCGCGCTTGGCGATAAGGCTTCGGCCCGCCGCGTTGCGATGGACGCAGGCGTTCCGGTTATTCCGGCCACCGAGGTGCTGGGCGACGATTTTGATGCGATCAAGAAAGAGGCGGCAGCGGTTGGCTACCCCCTGATGCTGAAAGCGTCGTGGGGCGGTGGTGGCCGTGGCATGCGCCCGATTCTGTCCGAAGCAGAACTGGTCGACAAAGTGCGCGAAGGCCGTCGCGAGGCGGAAGCCGCTTTTGGCAACGGTGAAGGCTATCTGGAAAAGATGATCATCCGCGCCCGCCACGTCGAGGTGCAGATCCTTGGCGACAAGCATGGCGCAATTTACCATCTTTATGAACGCGATTGCACCGTGCAGCGCCGCAACCAGAAGGTTGTTGAGCGCGCCCCTGCCCCCTACCTGACCGAAGCGCAGCGCGCCGAAGTGTGTGATCTGGGCCGCCGCATCTGCGCCCATGTTGGCTATGAATGCGCAGGCACTGTCGAATTCCTGATGGATATGGACAGCCAGAAGTTCTATTTCATCGAGGTCAACCCGCGCGTGCAGGTTGAGCATACCGTTACCGAACAGGTGACTGGCATCGACATCGTGCAGGCGCAGATCCTGATTGCCGAAGGCAAGACCCTGGCAGAAGCCACCGGCAAGTCCAAGCAAGAAGAAATCCATCTGAACGGCCACGCGCTGCAATGCCGCGTGACCACCGAAGACCCGCAAAACAACTTCATCCCCGACTATGGCCGTCTGACCGCCTATCGTTCGGCAACCGGCATGGGCATCCGTCTGGATGGTGGCACCGCTTATGCGGGCGGGGTGATCACCCGTTACTACGATTCGCTGTTGGTGAAGGTGACGGCTTGGGCGCAGACGCCTGATGCCGCGATTCGCCGGATGGACCGGGCGCTGCGCGAATTCCGTATTCGCGGCGTGTCCACGAACATCGAATTCGTGATCAACCTGCTGAAGCACCCGACCTTCCTGAACGACACTTACACCACCAAGTTCATCGACACGACGCCAGAGCTGTTCCAGTTCAAAAAGCGGCGTGACCGGGCGACCAAGATCCTGACCTATATCGCGGATATCACCGTGAACGGGCACCCTGAAACCGCTGGCCGCGCCAAGCCGCATGCCGAAGCGCGCATTCCCAAAGCCCCGAAGGCGCTGCTGGAACCGGCGATGGGCACGCGCAACCTGCTGGAGCAAAAAGGCCCGCAGGCTGTGGCCGATTGGCTGGGCAAACAGAAAAAGGTGCTGATCACCGACACCACGATGCGCGACGGCCACCAATCGCTGCTGGCAACGCGGATGCGGTCGATTGACATGATCAAGGCGGCACCGGCCTACGCCGCGCATCTGCCGCAGTTGTTTTCGGTGGAATGCTGGGGCGGTGCGACGTTTGACGTGGCCTATCGCTTCTTGCAGGAATGCCCGTGGCAGCGCCTGCGCGACCTGCGCGCGTTGATGCCCAACGTGATGACGCAAATGCTGCTGCGCGCCAGCAACGGCGTGGGCTACACCAACTATCCCGACAACGTGGTGCAGGCGTTTGTAAAGCAGGCCGCCACCACCGGCGTCGATGTGTTCCGGGTGTTTGACAGCCTGAACTGGGTCGAAAACATGCGCGTCGCGATGGATGCGGTGGTAGAAGCGGGCAAGGTTTGCGAAGGCACCGTTTGCTATACCGGTGACATTCTGGACCCGAACCGCGCCAAGTATGACCTGAAATACTATGTTGCCCGTGGGCAAGAGTTGAAGGCCGCAGGCGCGCATATTCTGGGCCTGAAGGACATGGCGGGGCTGTTGAAACCGGCCGCTGCGCGCCAGTTGATCAAGGCGTTGAAGCAAGAGGTGGGTCTGCCGATCCACTTCCACACCCATGACACTTCGGGGGCGGCGGCGGCGACGATTCTGGCGGCTTGCGATGCCGGGGTCGATGCGGTGGATGCGGCGATGGACGCATTCTCGGGCGGCACCTCGCAGCCTTGCCTGG
>JAHEDL010000284.1 GCA_024641255.1 Pseudorhodobacter sp. | reverse complement strand
CGCACCGAGCATGAGGCGACCTCTTACGCCGAAGGTTTGGAAAAGCTGCGCAAGGGCATGCGGGTGCTGATCCGCGAGGGGTCGGTTTCGAAGGATCTGCACGCGTTGGTGGGGTTGTTGACCGAACGGCACGCGCCCTATCTGTGCCTTTGCACCGATGATCGCAACCCGCTGGACATCGCCGAGCATGGCCATCTGGATTACCTGATCCGCACTGCGATTGCCTTGGGTGCGCCGCCCTTGGCGGTATATCGCGCCGCCAGCCTTTCTGGTGCCGAGGCGTTCGGGCTGAAAGACCGCGGTCTGATCGCACCGGGAAAGCGGGCCGACATCGTGGTGATTGATGCGTTGGAAAGCTGCCGCGTGGCGCGGGTGTTTACTGGCGGGGTCGAGATTTCTGACGCCGCCTTTGCGGCGCGCGATGTGATCGCGCCAGTGGCGCGGCATTCGGTGAAAGCGCGGCCGATCACGGCGCAGGATTTCCGCACTGGCGGTAATCGGGTGGAAACGCCGGTGATCGGCATCTTGCCCGGCAAGATCATCACCGAACATCTGACCTTTGATATCGCGCCGCAGGATGGCGACAAGGTGCCCGATATTGCGCGGGATCTGGTGAAGATCGCAGTGATTGAACGGCATGGGGTGAACGGCAACTGTGCGACGGGGTTCGTGCAGGGCTTTGGGTTGCAGCGCGGCGCGATTGCGTCGACGGTTTGCCATGACCATCACAATATTGCAGTGGTGGGGGCAGATTACGCCGATATGGCGCTGGCGGCGAACCGGCTGGGGCAGATTGAAGGCGGGTTTGTGGTGGTAGAGGGCGGCAAGGTTTTGGCCGAACTGGCGCTGCCGGTGGCGGGGCTGATGAGCCTGCACAGCTTTGAAACCGTGCATCGCGATCTGGTGGCGCTGCGGGCGGCGGCGAAATCGCTGGGGGTGGTTCTGGAAGAACCGTTCCTGCAACTGGCCTTCCTATGCTTGCCGGTGATCCCGCACCTGAAAATCACCGATCACGGTATGGTCGATGTGGATCGGTTCGAGGTGATGCCCTAACCGCCGATTTTCCCCGTGTCCGCCAGTGCGACGCCAAAAAGAGCGAGACAAATCAATTGATTACGGGCGCGGGTTTACGGTTTGTTAGGTTTTGTCGCTGGCCCGTGGCGATTGCGACAGTGCGCAGCCCGCAGCCCTTGATCTTGCAGGATACGACATGGCGTATGGTGCGCTTACCCGAGCGACAGGCCTAGCCTTGGTGCCGCGTCGTCGGCGCGCGGCTGGGTCTGCAATTCTGGCTATAGCTTTGGCTTTGCAAATGCGTGGGGCTTAAGGTGTTGGTTCGATGCGGTGAAACCCGTTTGGGCCGATGGCAGAGCCTGCTTTAATCCACAATTTTGCTGGTGCTAAAAGCCACACCCTCATTTAACAGCCCCGCGCCAGTTTCTGTGCGTTGCACCAAAAGCAGATTTAGGGTCGGTGCGGTATAATTTGCACGCGGGGCTTGCGCCTGTTCGATGAGGGGTTTGGCGGAAGGAACGCGTATGATTGAAGCTTGATGCTTCAAGCAAAGCGCAGAGCGGCTACTGCAGCGTGCTGTGTCAAGCATCGCGGCAACTCCCAGCGACCCGGTTTTGCGCCGATCTAGACTGAAGTCCGCCGCTGCGTCGGCGGGGCGGCTGCCAGTTCCGCGGGTTTAGGCCACACTGACGTCTATTGTGAACCCATCATTTGCCAGGCCAACGCCGTTTTCTGTGCGTTGCACCAAAAGCCGACTTAGCGTCGGCGCGGCATACTCAGCGCGCGGGGCTTTCGCTGTGTCGGCAGTGGGAGTGGCAAACGGAGTACTCATAATCAAACCTTCATGTTTAAATGCACGGATAAGTTGTAACGTTCTGTGCCCGCTGTCAAGCGCCCCTGAAAGTCTTGTTGCCGTTGACTGAAGCCGAAATCGCCATGCAACATGATCTGGCGTCGCCCGACCAGAACGGGCTGTGGGTGTGAAATTTGATTATTTGCGGGGAGCTTGCGGCGCACAAGGGGCGCCGCAAAATGTGGGCAGGGGGTGTCTTACCCGTTTCTTGCAGTGATCAGTGTCGCAAAATCGTTGGCCGCGCCGGATTTGAAGGGAACTGCGGTTTCGATCAGGCAAAGCCGGGTTACGGTGGGGGTGGTATAGGCGGCGCGCTGGTCTTTTGCTGTGGTAATGGCTGGGGTCTGCATGGTCATGGAACTATCCTTTACGTTGTAAAAACTTGGGCTGAATGAGCGGAAAAATATAATGTGGTCACGGCTACACGCTAGGCGCGCGCAAACCAAACGAATTTTTCGCGCGCGGCGGTGAATTGGGCGCGGGGACGCTTTGGGTCGGGTGTTCGGTTTGGGCTAGCTGACGGCCTGAAATTCGACGAAGCGGCTTAGCCAGCTGTCAGGCCGCAGCGCGGTTTCTTGCACGAACAGCAAGGTCACGGTTGGTGCGGCATAAGCGGCGCGTGGCCGCGGCAGGTCAGTGGCGGTAAGGTCGTTGCGGTGGAGGGTCGCCATGATACGCTCCTGTTCGGGGAAGGATCATGCAACGATACCGCGTTGCCGGATTTTCGCAACAGGCGTGACGCGGCGGCTGTGGTCAGGCCGAACGGGGCGGCCTGACCTATGGTTGCAGCTTATTCGCCGCGCGGGAAGCGTTTGCTTTCTTCCAGAATGTTCAGATCCATATGGTTGCGCATATAGCGTTCTGACGCGGCCCGCAGGGGTTGGTAATCCCACGGGTAATAGGACCCGTTGCGCAGGGCTTCGTAGACCACCCAGCGGCGGGCCTGACTTTGCCGCACTTCGGCGTCATAGGCGGGAATGTCCCAGCGGGCTTGGGCTTCGGTCTGGAAATGCGCCAGAATTTCGGCGGCGCGCGGGTCGGTGGCCAGGTTGGTC
>JAHEDL010000594.1 GCA_024641255.1 Pseudorhodobacter sp. | reverse complement strand
TGGCCGGCCAGCCGCGGCTAAGCAGCGGTTTCAGGCTGCCATCAAACAGCCAAACGATTGCGAGCATAAAAGGGATCGCGGTCAGGCTGCGCAGCACCATCGCCTGATGCAAGGGATAGCTGCCCGAGAGCAGTTTCAAGATCAGGTCTTGCACCGAAAAAACGGCAATCCCGGCGGAAAGGCATAGAATGCCTGTCATGTTTGCTTGGCGGCTCATGCCGGTAGCCTAGCGGGGCGAAGGCGCGGTTCTGTCCGGTTTGCGACTTGGCGCGCGCTGCGGGCGGCGGTTTTCTACTTGCGGTGGTTGGGGGCGTGGACAGGGCGGGAGCCTCCGGCGGGGATATTTTTGCCAAGAGGATGCGGCACGCGCAAAGAAAAACCGCGCGAGGTTGCCCCCGCGCGGTTTTCCAAGATTTGTCGTGACGATCAGTCGCGGCCGAGGTCTTCGCCGTCTTGGGCAGCGCCCATTTCGTCGAACAGGTTCGCGATTTCGAAATCGGCCTCAGCTTCGGCTTCGGCGGCGAGTTCCTGAATGGACTTGCCCGAAGCTTGCAGTTCAGCTTCTTCCACCGAACGTGCGACGTTCAGTTTGAACTTCACGGTGACTTCCGGGTGCAGCACGACCGAAACGGTGTGCAGGCCCAGTTCTTTGATCGGGCGGTCAAGCACGATCTGGGCGCGGTTCACGGTGAAGCCGTCAGCGGTTGCTGCGTCGGCGGCGTCACGGGTGGTGACGGAGCCGTAGAGAGCGCCCGAATCAGATGCCGAACGGATGATCACGAAGGTCTGACCATCGAGCTTTGCACCAACAACTTCGGCTTCCTTGCGGGTTTCGAGGTTGGTGGCTTCGAGCTGGGCTTTCTTGGCTTCGAACGAGGCGATGTTGCCCGAGTTCGCGCGAAGAGCTTTGCCCTGCGGCAGCAGGAAGTTGCGTGCGTAGCCGTCCTTGACGTTGACGACTTCGCCCATCTGGCCAAGCTTGGCCACGCGTTGAAGCAGGATCACTTGCATATTTTGGTGCTCCTTATTTCACAGCGTAGGGCAGCAGAGCGAGGAAGCGGGCGCGTTTGATGGCTTGCGCCAGTTCACGCTGCTTCTTTGCCGAGACTGCGGTGATGCGCGACGGGACGATCTTGCCGCGCTCGGATACGTAGCGCTGCAGCAGACGGGTGTCTTTGTAGTCGATTGCCGGAGCATTGTCGCCCGAGAAGGGGCAGACCTTGCGGCGGCGGAAAAACGGTTTGTTCGCCATGGTTTATGGTCCTTTCCTGAGGCTTTGGATCAACGACGCGGGCCGCCGAACGACGGACGCTCGCCACGGTCACCACCGCGGTCGGGACGGTCGCCGAAGGACGGACGTTCACGACGTTCACCACCGAAGCCACCTTCGGGACGATCACCACGCTCACGGTCGTCGCGCTTTTGCATCTGGACCGACGGGCCTTCTGCATGTGCGTCAACCTTGATCGTCAGAACGCGCATGACGTCATCATGCAGGCGCATCAGGCGTTCCATTTCCTGCACGGCAGCCGACGGAGCGTCGGATTTCAGCAGGGCGTAGTGGCCTTTGCGGTTCTTGTTGATCTTGTAGGCCATCGTTTTGACGCCCCAGTATTCGTGCTCGACAACTTTACCGCCGTTGTCAGCCAGAACCGTGGAGAAATGTTCGATGAGGCCTTCAGCCTGCGCGTTGGAAAGATCCTGACGCGCGATCATGACATGCTCGTAAAGCGGCATGTTTACTCCGATCTGTCTAAGTGGCGCATTTCATAGGACGGGCAAACACTTTCCGCGGCCCGTCCACGAGAGCCTGCGCCGGTTCATGGAATTGCGGAAAGATGGGGGTCTTTACACGCAGATCGGCTTGCTGGCAAGCGGCAAGACGGGGGGCAGGCGGTAAGTGCCGGCACGAAATGCAGGGCGGGCCTATAGGAAGAACAGCCCCAGCACCGACAGGGCATAGAACGCCAGTGCCGCCCAAGAATCAATGCCAAGGCCTGCGCGTTTGCGCGGTGCCTGCACCACCATGCCAATCAGATAGATTGCGGTCAGGATCAGCGCGGTGGCGGTGAGATAGATGTCAACCGCGCTGGCGTCGGGCAGCACCGCGCGGCCAGAGGCCAGCGAGGCCAAGAGCAACAAGAGCGGCAAGAAGGCGTTGCCGCCGAAGATGTCAGAGATGATCGGTTGAAAGGTGCGGGCGCGCACGAAGGCAAGGCCGCCTGACAGTTCCGGCAACGAGGTGACAAGTGCCAAAAGGGTCGCGCCAAACACCACGCCATTGATGCCAAAATGGCTGGCAAGCGCGCTGGAGGTGGCTTCCAGCAGCACACCGAATGCCAAGACGGCCGCAGAGATCAGCGCAAGCAGCACAAGGGCGGTGGTTTTGGTGAGGCCGTTGGGGGCGGCGGCGGGCGGTTCTTCCACCGGAAAGCGGCGCAGCGCGAGCAGGGACAGCAGCCAAGTTGCCACGATCAGTGCCTCAATCGGGGTGACGCGCAGGAAGATCAGCGTCGGGCTAAGCTCTTTGCCCATGATCACCAAGCCAAGGATGATCAGCAAAAACAGGCCTTGCAACAGGCTGGCGGGGGATGCGGTCAGCGTTGACAGCGGCTTCGCCGCCCGCCCCGACGCGGCATCGAACACCACCAGCAGCGCGGTTTGCACCGCAATGCCGCCCAGCACGTTGCCGACGGCAAGGCCCAGATCGCCCTTGGCGGCACCGCTTAGCGTGATGGCGATTTCTGGCAGGTTGGTGACGACCGACAGAATAATGGTGCCGCCCAAGGCCGCACCCAGGCGAAACTGGTCATCAATGAAATTCACCAAGCCCGAAAGTTGCGTACACAGATACCAGATGATCAGACCCGACAGCGCAAACAGCGCCACGTTTTGGGGTGTGGTCAGATCAAGGCTCACGAAGCGGGCTTTCACGGGG
>JAHEDL010000593.1 GCA_024641255.1 Pseudorhodobacter sp. | reverse complement strand
CTCGCGGTCGGCCTTGAACTCGGCCTCGTCGGTGTAAAGCGACAAACAGCCTTCATTGCTAATCTGGTCAGAAAGGCCGGTTTCTTGCAAAAGCGCCAAGGTGTCGTCCAAGGCGCGGGCGCACAGGGCTGCGCCTTGCGTCTCTAACTCGCGCAACTTTGATGGGCGCGATGCGGCGATGAAGCGCAAGAACCACGGCACGAGTTTCGGCATATAGCTGGGCCGCACCCGCACCGGGCCTTCGGGGTCCAACATCCAACCCGGAATTTGCCGCCACACCGATGGTCGCGACGCGGGCATAAATTCGGTCACGGCAATCGACGCCATGTTGCCAAAAGACGCCCCCCGCCCCGGCGCATCCCGATCAATCAGCACGACAGACCGGCCGCGCTTTTGCAGATCATAGGCAATTGCGGTTCCAATGATCCCCGCGCCGACAACAACCGTGGTCATGGTATTCCCCCTTGGAACGGTCGGGCGGCACTGGGGCCGCCCGGCGTTGGTCATTTCCAGTTGATGATCGGCTGCATCGCTTCGGTGAAAGCGGCCTTTTCTTCGTCGGTCAGCGGGCCAAGCGGCATCCGGCAGTCGCCAACAGGCGTGCCCTGCAATTCGCAGCCATATTTCAGTTTTTGCACAAACTTGCCGGATTCCAGAATGTTCATCGCGGTGTAAAGCGTGGCCATCTGCTCCTTGGCCTTCTTCAGATCGCCCGCGCGGAAGGTCCGGTCCAGATCGCAAACGGCTTTTGCCATGCAGTTGGCCGGGCCACAGATCCAGCTGTCAGCGCCCCAGAACATGAAATCAAGCGCGATGTCGTCAGAGCCGGATACCAGTTGAATCCGCCCCTCATACCGGGTCGCGATGCCAATGGCGCGCTGCAGGCTGCCAGAGCTTTCCTTGATGCCAATGACACGCGGATGATCTGCCAGCGCATCCAAAACCTCCCAGCCCAGTTCGACACCGTCTTTGTCGGGATAGGAATACAGCACGATATTCACGTCAACCGAATCCAGCACAGCGTTGAAATGCTTGATCAGTTCGGCTTGCGTCGGCTTGGTATAAAACGGCGTTGCCAGCAAAACCGTGTCATAGCCGATTTCCTTGGCGCGCTTGGTATTGGCGATAACGCCAGCGGTATGCGGCGCGTTGGTGCCCGCAATCAGGGTTTCGCCGGGCTGCGCGAAATCCTTGACGAATTGCAGCACGCTTTCACGTTCTGCATCCGACATCAGGTTGTATTCACCCGACGATCCGCAAGGCACCCAACCGGTCACGCCCGCGGCACGCAGATTGGTCAGGTGGGTTTTGAATGCGCCAAAGTCGATCGCGCCCTTGGCGTCAAACGGGGTGACAAGCGCAGGCATAACACCTTGAAGCTTCAACATAGGTTTTCCTTTCAGATCACGCCGCACAACAGCGGGTTATTAAAGTCGCGCCATGCAACCGTTGTTGCGGCGCGGGGAATTTTCACGACTCAGCCAATTTGACGTGACGCGTTGCGAAAATGGGCCTCGCTGCGATCGGCAGGACAAACGGTTTGGTGTTTTCACGCAGCACCATTCTGAATTCCCCCCTTTTGAACAGTCAGCAAAACTTCGCACCCGATTACCGCATGGCCACGACTCGCCTGTCGGCATAGTGTCGACGCGATAAGTCATGCCGATAGCGGGCGTTTAGGTCAAATGAAAAATAATCTGTGTCGACACGACGCAGCGCAGCCGCTATCGTTTCGAAAGAATTCAGCGGGGCCGATGATGGAAGAAGAACAGGAAATCAAACGCGTGCGCGGAACCGGGTCAAAGCTGGCTTACGAAACCATCCGCGATGAAATCCTTTCCCTTGACCTAGAGCCGGGGCAACTGCTTGATGAAACGACGCTTGCCGAACGGTTCGGCATGTCACGCTCGCCGATCCGCGAAGCGCTTATTCGTCTTGCCGGTGACGATCTGGTGGTCATGCTGGCAAACCGCTCTACCATCGTGGCCCCGATTGATATCACCAGCTTTCCCAAATACGTCGAAGCCTTGGATATCGCCCAGCGCATGAACAGCCGTCTTGCCGCCGAATTGCGCAGCGAGGCTGACCTGAAAACCATCGCCAAACGCCAAAAGGAATTCGAAGCGGCGGTGAAGGCGGGTAAGCATCTGGCGATGTCAGAGGCGAACAAACAGTTTCACATGGCCATCGCCCATGCCGGCAAGAACCCCTACCTTGGCGCGTTTTACGAACGATTGCTGGATCAGGGGCGCCGCATGTTGCATCTGCATTTCGACTATCTTGAACGCACCCATGACGGCTATCTTCTGACCGATGAACACGCCGAAATGTTAGAGGCCATTCGCGCCCGCGATGTGGCCCGCGCCGATTTACTTGCGCACGCCCACACGCGGCAGTTCCGCGATAACTTCATCAACTTCATGAAGGAAAACTATTCGCGCGAAATGCCGCTTGGTGTGCCAGAAGCCGCAGCCTGACGACACCGCAAGCCTACGCATATTTTTTGGCCGGGGAATTTGTGGCCCTGGCCTGCGGTGCAAGGCCGAAGGCGTTAGCCAAACATCCCCTGCCCCAGAAATCCTTGCCCCGTCACACCCGGAAGCACAAAGAAATAGCCGCCGCCAAAGGGTTTGATGTATTCTTCCAGCGGCTCGCCGTTCAGCCGGGTCTGCACCGCGCGGAAGCCTTGGTTAAGGCTGGCTTGATAGCTGACAAAGATCAGCCCCATATCCATCCGCCCGGCAGAATCCAAACCACGCGCATAATTGTAGCCGCGCCGCAAAATCAGGTTGGCATCGGTCGCAGGCTGGCGCGGGTTTGCCAGTCGGATATGGGCATTGGCAGGCAAAGCCTGCATGTCGGGAACATCGTGTTCATTTGCCATGCCCAAGGGCGCGCCCGATATTTTATGGCGGCCCATGATCGCCTCTTGCGCGGCC
>JAHEDL010000591.1 GCA_024641255.1 Pseudorhodobacter sp. | reverse complement strand
GTGCCAGAAACAACGCTGGTCCCTTTATCGCCCCGCCGGTCATGCGACCCACTCTGACAGCATGGTCAGCGGGCGGATATCCACCGGACAGGCCAGCAACCGGTCAAGCTGCGAGAACAGCGGTTGCAGATGCGGCATCGCAAGATGTGCGTCCAGTGCGGCGCGGCTGGTCCAGTTTTCGTAGAACACGAACACGCAAGGATCGGCGGCATCCACATGGAAGTCGTAGTTGATGCAGCCGGTTTCGGCGCGGGTGGGGGCGACCTGAGCTTGCAACAGGGTTGCCAGTTCGACGCGGGTTTCGGGGCGGGCGGTGACGGTGCCGATGATCGTATACATGTCAGGCCTTCTTCTGGCTTAGGGCGACGGCAAGGATGATGATCCCGCCGCGCGCAATCAGTTGCTGGCTGAACTCCAGCCCCATCAGGATCAGGCCGTTGTTGATCAGCCCGATCATCAGCGCCCCGACGATGGTGCCAATGACAGTGCCCTTGCCGCCGAACAGGCTTGTGCCCCCCAGAACCGCCGCCGCGATGACCGAAAGCTCGTCGCCTTCACCAAGCTGGAAGCGGCCCGATTGCAGGCGCCCGGCGTAAAGCATTCCAGCGAGCGAGGCCGCGCAGGACGACAGCACCAGCACGCGGAACTTGATCGCTGCGGTGTCGATGCCGGAATAGCGCGCGGCCGTCTCGCCCCCGCCCGTCGCCAAGACCCTGCGGCCAAAGCCCGAGCGGCGCAGCGCCACATGCCCGATGCCACCAAGTATGGCCATCCAGAACAACAGGACGGGAATAGGGCCGACCGAGCCGCCGCCAAAGACCCAAGAATAGCCGGGCGACAGGATCGGAACGGCGGCGGTGTCGGACACCCACATCGCAACCCCCTTGGCAATGCCCATCATAGCCAGCGTGGTCAGAAACGACGGGATGCCGATTTTTGTGGTCAGCCAGCCATTGAACATGCCGACAGCCAGCCCCGTGGCCAGCCCTGCAAGGATGCCGCCCAACGGCCCCGCAACCGCAATCGCCATCGCGACCGTCACGGTGGCAAGCCCCGCGACCGCGCCCACTGACAGATCAATCTCGCCCGCCGACAGCACGAAGGTCATGGCCACCGCCATCACCGCGATCATGGCGGTCTGGCGCACGATGTTCAGCAGGTTGTTGGGGTTCAAAAACCCCTTGTCGTTCAGCGTCAGTGCGAAGACCACGAAGATCACCGCAAAGCCGATGTAGATGATGTTCTGCCGCCAGTTGGCGAAGAATGCCCCTGCAGGGGCGGTTGCTGGCTTAGCCATGGTTGGCCTCCTTTATGCTTAGGGCGTTCTGGATTTCGATTTGCAGGCGGCGCTCGGCAGCCTGAAGGGCGTGTTCGGGATCGGTATTGGCGGGATCGTCCAGATCGGCGCGGTCCAGCATCTGATGCGCGCGCCCGTCCGCCATCACAAGGATGCGGTCGCAGGCGGTCAGCAGTTCCGACAGTTCGGACGAAATGACGATGACGGCTTTGCCCGACTGGGCCAGATCGCGCACCAGACGGATGATTTCGGATTTCGACCCGATGTCGATGCCTGCCGTGGGTTCGTCAAGGATCAGGATTTCAGGTTCGGTCGCCAGCCACTTGCCGATCACCACCTTTTGCTGGTTGCCCCCCGACAGGGTGGACACGGCGTGATCGCGGCTGGCGGTCTTGATCGACAGCCGCTGGATCATGGCATCGGCAATCGCGCGCACCTGCGAACGGTCGACCATGCCGCGCGGCGCGATACGGCCGATCACAGACATCGCCATGTTATCGGCAACGCTATGCGCCGGAATGATGCCTTGGGTCGCACGAGCCTCTGGCACCAAGGCGATATGATGGGCTATCGCATCGCCGGGGCTGCGGATTGCAACCTTCTGGCCCTTGATGCGGATTTCACCCGCCACGGCCGGTTCCACCCCCGCAATCACCCGCGCAAGGGCCGAGCGGCCTGATCCAAGCAGACCGGCCAGACCCAAAACCTCACCCCGATGCAGCGCAAAGCTGACGTTTTCGGGTTTGTGCGGCCCGGTCACGCCGGACAGTTCCAGCAAAACCTCGCCCCGCACGGCGTCACCGCGCGCCACATCGGCCAGCCCTTTCGATCGTCTGCCGACGATATGTTCGATCATCACATCAATTGGCAGATCGGCCAGCGGTGCTGTGATGACGTGCCGCCCGTCGCGCAAGATGGTGGCGCGGTCGGCGATGCGGGCGATTTCATCCATGCGGTGGCTGACATAGATGATTGCCACGCCTTCGGATTTAAGCTGCCGCAGGAAGGTGAACAGCCGGTCCACATCCGACACCGACAGCGCGGTGGATGGTTCGTCAAGGATCAGAACCCGTGCATTCTGGCTGATGGCCTTGGCAATCTCGGTCAACTGCTTTTGCCCTGCGCCCAGATCACCGACCAACGCCTTCGGGTCTACCTGCACTTGCAGCATGTCAAACAGCGCCTGCGCGCGGCGGATGGAATCCGCGTCGTCGATCATGCCGCGCGCATCCCGTGCCTCGCGGGTCAGAAAGATGTTCTGTGCCACGGTCAGCGTCGGGATCAGTGACATTTCCTGAAAGTTCATCGCGATGCCAGCGGCACGCGAGGCTTCGGGCGTGTGGATGGCAAGCGGCTTGCCCCCCACGAAAATCTTGCCCTCTTCCGGCACATGCACACCGTTCAGCACCTTGAGGATGGTGGATTTTCCCGCCCCATTGCCACCCAGCAGGGCATGGACCTCTCCGGCGTGAACTTCGAAATCCACGTTATCCAGCGCGCGGATGCCGCCGAAGGATTTGGAAATCCCGGTCATCCGCACGGCGACTGGGGCGGGGGCGGTCATTCCACCCGCTCCCACTTGCCGGTTTCGCCCGACCGCAGCAGCGCATCTGCAACCAGTTCGGTCAGCAGACCGTCCTAAAAGTT
>JAHEDL010000589.1 GCA_024641255.1 Pseudorhodobacter sp. | reverse complement strand
AAGCAATCTGATTGGCCTCAAGCAACACCACGCGCAAACCAGCCTCTGCGGCATGCAAAGCTGTCGACAAGCCGGTAAACCCGCCACCGACAACGATCAAATCGGCAAGCTCGACACCCTGTGCCGCAGGATACTGGGGGCCAGACGCGGCGGTGGCATGCCAAAGCGTGGCAGGATCTGCGGTCATTTCCGGCGCCGCCCGCCAAAGAAGCCGTTTGGCCGAACGAGCAAGATCACGCACAGCATCACCCCTATGGCAACGATTTGCAGCGCAGCAGTGCGGGCTTGCCAATCGGTTGGGACCAAGGCGCTGGAAAACGCGCCAGCCCCGACCCAGATCGCCCAAACCACAATCGTTCCCAAGAGCGCCCCCCGGTTGGAGCCTGCCCCGCCCACCATCAACATTGCCCAGATCTGAAAGGTCAGCGTCGGCAGATAATTGTTCGGAGCGATGAAGCCAATAAAATGCGCCTGCACCGCCCCCGCCAGGCCCATAACCGCACCGCCAATCGCAAAAGCCTGAATTCGGTAGCTTTTCGCCGATTTTCCTAAGCTGATCGCGGCACGCTCGTCTTCGCGCAGCGCCCGCAGCACCCGCCCCCACGGGCTGCGCGACAGATGCTCTAGCGCAAGATAAACCACCAAGGTCACCGCCGCGACCACCGCCAAATTGGCAAAGTTGAAGGCAACCGGCGTTTCGGCAAGGCTGGCAAACGGGCGCGGAATGAAGGCAACGCCAAACGGGCCACCCGTAAGACCTTGCGCGTTCAGCGTGACCAGTTGCACCACCACGGCAACGCCAAAGGTGGTGATCGCCAGATAGTCCGATTTCAGCCGCAGGGTGGCAAAGCCGGTTAGCCCGGCCGCAAGCCCGGTTATGGCCATCGCCGCCACCCAACCGGCAAGAATGGGCCAGCCAAAACCACCCACCCGTTCCGCAGCTTCGGGGGTTGTCAAAATCGCCGACGTATAGGCGCCGATTGCGACAAAGCCCGCGATCCCCACGTTGAACAGGCCAGTCAGCCCCCATTGCAGGTTAAGACCCAGCGTGATGATGCCAAGGATCAACGCGGTCGACAGAAAGAACGCGGCGTAGCCAAGAAGATCGATCATCGCTCTGAAACTCCGAACAGACCGGCGGGCCGGATAAGCAGCACTGCCATCAGGATCACAAATGCTGCCCCCGCGCGCCATTCGGCCCCAATCAGTTGAACCGCCGCCGCTTCGGACAGGCCGATGATCAAGCCTGCCAACACCGCACCGGGAATCGAGCCTATTCCGCCCAGAATGGCGGCGGCAAACATCGGCAGCAGCATATCAAGGCCCATCAGCGGCCTGATCTGCACCAGAACGCCCACCATGATGCCCGCCGCACAGGCCAAGGCACCGCCAATCAGCCAAGTTGCCCGCACGATCCGCGCCACGTCGATGCCCACAACCCGCGCCAGCGCCGGATTTTGCGAATAGGCGCGCATTTCACGGCCGGTCTGGCTGCGCGACATGAAAAGATGCATGGACGTCACCAGCACCAAGGTTACCAACAACATGGCAACCTGATCGGGGGTGACGCGAATACCAAAGCCGACCGGCAGCGCCATTTGAATGGCACGGCTGAAATATTCCGGTTTTGAGGTAAAGCTGAACTCCAGCAGGCTACGCAGCGCCATCGAGGCTCCGAACGACGCCATCACCACAATGATCGATTGCCCCTTGGCGCGAAGACGCGCGAACAAGACCCAATCCAGCAGCAGCGCCATTCCCCCGACCAGCGCCATTGCGACCAAGGCCGCAACTACCAACGGCCAGCCGAATGATAACATGCCAATCGGCGCAACCGTCCCAAGCAGCGCCGAAATCGCGCCAAGCACCGTCAGCGCCGCATAGGCCCCCCAAGCCATCAGATCGCCATGCGCAAAGTTGGAAAAGCGCAGGATCGAATAGGTCAGCGTGACGCCAATGGCCCCCAAACCAATCAGCGACCCCGAAATCAAACCGTCGGCGATGAATTGCAAATTCATGATGCCCTCCGATGGCCAAGGTAAAGTTCGGCAACAACCGGGTCGTCCCACAGGCTACGCGCCACCCCTTCGTGCGCTTCGCGGCCTTCAACCAAAACATAGGCGCGATCCCCGATTGCAAGGGCTGCTTTGGCGTTTTGTTCAACCAAAACAATGGTCAGGCCCGCGCGTCGAATTTGCGATAGCTGCGCGAACACCATTTCAACGAATTTCGGCGACAACCCGGCCGAAGGTTCATCCAGCATCAAGACACGAGGCCGCACAATCAAAGCCCGCGCCACCGCCAACATCTGCCGCTGCCCCCCCGAAAGACTGCCCGCCGCAAGACGGCGCTGGCGGGCAAGGTCAGGAAACATGCTGAACATTTCATCGATGCGCGGCGACACCTCTGATCGTGCCAAGACGCCGCCTGCCACACGCAAATTTTCTTCAACCGTCAGCAACGGGAATATGTTTTCGGTTTGCGGCACAAAGGCCAACCCTTTGCGAACCATCAGATGCGCAGGCGTCGCGGTGATGTCTTGGCCATCCAGCAGAACCTGCCCCGCCGATACCGGCACCAACCCCGCGATTGCTTTGATCAGGCTGGATTTTCCGGCACCATTCGGGCCAAGGACCACCACAATCTCTGCCTCGTTCGCATGAATCGAGGCGCCGCGCACAATGTTCAATCCGGGCTCATAACCCGCAACCAGACCGCGAACATCCAAAATCGGGGTCATGCGGCACCGCCAAGATAGGCTTCGATCACGCGGGGATCGCGCGCAACCTCGGCTGGTGTGCCTTCACACAGCAAAGCACCCGAGGCCATCACCAGCACCCGATGGCACAGCCGCGACACCATATCGATATTGTGTTCGATCAGCAGAAACGTGACTCCTTGCGCGTTGATGTCGCGGATGCGGTCGATGATGGTTTCCAGCAGG
>JAHEDL010000585.1 GCA_024641255.1 Pseudorhodobacter sp. | reverse complement strand
CGGTGGATGAACCGTTCCGACAGCGGCGGTGCGAACATCTTTTCCGCATGGGTTGTGGTGGTTTCGATGAAATAACCCAGCACGTTGTTGTGCTTGATCTTCAGGCTTTGCACCCCCGATAACGAGATGTAATCGGCCTGCATTGCCGCCACGACGCCACGGCCTTCGTCGCGCAGCCGCCGGGTGTCATCAAGATCGGCATCGAAGCCCGCAGCAATAAAGCCGCCATCGCGCGCCAGCAGCGGCGGTTCCGCGATTAGGGCGGCATCCAGAAGGGCGATCAATTCGCCATGGCCCTGCAACGCCTGACTGGCATCTGCCAGCAGCGGCGGCACATCGCGCAAGCGGGTTGCAATGCTTTCAGCTTGGGTCAAACCGGCGCGAATGGCGGCAAAATCACGCGGCCCACCGCGGTCTAATGCCAAACGCGACAGCGCGCGGTCCATATCCGGGACGCGACGCAGGTCCGCCCGCAGATCTTCGCGCAAACGGCTCTGTTCCAGCAGAAAACGAACCGATTCCAACCGCGCCGCGATCACCGACAGGTCGCGCGATGGGCTGGAAAGCCGCCGCTCTAACAACCGAGCACCCGGCGCGGTGGCGGTGCGATCCACGGCGGCCAGCAACGATCCTTCGCGGCCGCCCGACAGCGCTTGGGTGATTTCAAGGTTGCGGCGGGTTGATGCGTCTATCTGCATCGCGCCGTGTGGGCTTTCGCGCAGAGGCGCGCGCAGCAGCGGCAGTTTGCCGCGTTGGGTCAGGTCAAGATAATCAACCAAGGCGCCCATCGCCGACACTTCGGCACGTTCAAACGCGCCAAAGGCATCCAAAGACCCGACGCCCCAAAAGTCACAAAGCCGCTTGTCGGCGCTGGTGGAATCAAAGCTTCCGCGTGACAGGGCGGTTATAGCGGCACCGGATTCGGTGACTATTGCAGCCAAATCACGCTCTCGCACCTCAGACACCAGCACTTCACGCGGGGCCAGTCGCGCCAGTTCGGGGCCAAGCCGCACCTGTGGACAGGACATCACCCGCAGTTCACCGGTGGAAATATCCACCCAAGCCAAGGCAGACTCGTCGCGCACTTCAGCGAAGGCGCAGAGATAGTTATGACGCCGCGCCTCTAACAAGGAATCTTCGGTCAGGGTGCCGGGTGTAACCAGGCGCACCACGTCGCGCCGCACCACTGATTTTGAGCCGCGCTTTTTCGCCTCGGCGGGGTCTTCCATCTGTTCGGCGATAGCAACGCGGAACCCCTTGCGGATCAGCGTCAGCAGATAGCCTTCGGCGGCATGATAGGGCACACCGCACATCGAAATCGGTTCGCCCAGATGAAAGCCGCGTTTGGTCAGCGCGATGTCCAACGCCTCGGCCGCAGCCACGGCATCGTCAAAGAACATCTCGTAGAAATCGCCCATCCGGTAGAACAGCAGCGCGCCGGGGTTCTGCGCCTTGATTTCCATATACTGCGCCATCATCGGCGTTACGGTTTCTTCGCTCACATTCATCCCCCTGATCGCAGGACACCCTACAAAACCGGGGGGGCGACGAAAAGGCACTATGCGATGGCGGGGCGGGCCGTTATCACCAATAAACTTGCAGAATTACAGGATGGCCCCCTGATGACCAAAACGAAAATCACGCCTGAAGAGGCGCTCGCCTACCATTTGGAACCCCGCCCCGGAAAGTATGACGTGGTTGCCTCGACGCCGATGGCGACGCAGCGCGACCTGTCGCTGGCCTATTCCCCCGGCGTTGCGGTGCCGGTGCAGGCCATCGCCGACAATCCAGCGACGGCCTATGACTATACCGTCAAGGGCAACATGGTTGCGGTGATTTCGAACGGGACGGCGATTTTGGGCATGGGCAACCTTGGGGCGCTTGCCTCGAAACCCGTGATGGAAGGCAAGGCTGTGCTGTTCAAGCGCTTTGCGGACGTGAACGCCATCGACATCGAACTTGATACCGAAGACCCGGAAGAAATCATCAAGGCGGTGTCCCTGATGGGGCCGACGTTTGGCGGCATCAACCTTGAAGATATCAAGGCGCCCGAATGTTTCATCATTGAACAGCGGTTAAAGGAAATCATGGACATTCCGGTGTTCCATGATGATCAGCACGGCACGGCAGTGATCTGCGTGGCTGGCCTGATCAACGCGCTGGAAATCAGCGGCAAGAAGATCGGTGACGTTAAGATCGTGCTGAACGGCGCGGGGGCGGCGGGCATTGCGTGTCTGGAACTGATGAAGGCGATGGGCGCGCGGCATGACAATTGCATCATGTGCGACACCAAGGGCGTGATCTATCAAGGTCGCACCGAAGGCATGAACCAGTGGAAATCGGCGCATGCCGCCAATACCGATCTGCGCACGCTGGAAGAGGCGATGGTTGGCGCCGATGTGTTCCTTGGCGTTTCGGCCAAGGGCGCGGTGACACCTGCGATGGTCAAAAGCATGGCTGATAATCCGGTGATTTTCGCCATGGCGAACCCTGACCCGGAAATCACCCCCGAAGAGGCGCATGCGGTGCGCGCCGATGCCATCGTGGCAACCGGGCGGTCGGATTATCCGAACCAGGTCAACAACGTGCTGGGCTTCCCCTATCTGTTCCGCGGCGCGCTGGATATTCACGCCCGCGCCATCAATGACGAAATGAAGATCGCCTGCGCCCGCGCTTTGGCGAAACTGGCGCGCGAAGATGTGCCGGACGAGGTGGCGATGGCCTATGGCCGCAAGCTTTCCTTTGGCCGCGACTATATCATCCCAACCCCGTTTGACCCGCGTTTGATCTATGTGATCCCGCCCGCTGTGGCCAAAGCGGGCATGGATACCGGCGTGGCGCGGCGGCCGATCGTTGACCTGAAGGGCTATGAGCAAAGCCTGAAGGCGCGGATGGACCCGACGGCCAGCATCCTGCAGGGCATCCATGCGCGGGCAAAGCAGGCGCA
>JAHEDL010000562.1 GCA_024641255.1 Pseudorhodobacter sp. | reverse complement strand
TCAGATAGGTCAGGATCGCCACGATGGTGATGTTCTGGCCGGTGAAGATATCGAAGAAGCCGTTGGCTTTTGCGATGGTGGTGTTGTCGGCAGCAACCAGCGGGTAGCCAGCGGCAGCCAAAGCATCGTTCACGGTCTTTTCAAACGCGGTTTTCACAGCGCTTGCATCGTCAAAGGCTTTTTGCGCGGCGTCGATTGCTGCTTGATCTGTGCCAGCTTTGGCGGTTTCAAGCGCAGCTTTCGCATCTGCAATCGCTTTGCCGTTCACGCCGCCGTCGTAAGACGCGATCTCGGTATCGCCGATTTTCACCGAAGCAACGGTGCCAGCAGCTGCGTCAACCGTGGTCGAGTTGACCGAGGATTTCAGCAGCAAGGCTTTCAGAATGTCGCAGGATTTGGTGAATTTGGCGGTGCCGACCGGGTTGAACTGGAACGAGCAGTCGGCCGGGTCTGCCGAAACCGTCACAACGGTTTCCTGGGCTGCGTGCAGCGCCGGGTTGGCAACCTTGGTCAGCGCGTTGAACACCGGGAAATAGGTGATCGCGGCAATCAGGCAGCCTGCCAGAATGATCGGTTTACGGCCGATACGGTCCGACAACGAGCCGAAGAACAAGAAGCCACCGGTGCCAAGGATCAGCGACCATGCCACGAAGACGTTGGCGCTATAGCCGTCAACTTTGATTACGTTTTGCAGGAAGAACAGGGCGTAGAACTGGCCCGAGTACCAGACAACAGCTTGGCCTGCGGTCAGACCCAGCAGGGCGATGACGGCAAATTTGGCGTTTTTCCACTGGCCGAACGCTTCGCGCAGCGGGGCTTTCGAAGCAGCGCCCTCTTCCTTCATTTTCTTGAAGGCAGGCGATTCATGCATGGTCAGGCGGATATACAGCGACACCATCAGCAGGAAGATCGAGCCAAGGAACGGGATGCGCCAGCCCCAGGCTTTCCACGGCTCCAGCATCACCTGTTCGCCGGTTTTGGCGTCCAGCAGCGGGCTGCCGTCAAGGCCGAACTGCGCAACGGTTTCGTAGTGGCCGTTGACATAGCCGGTGCAGATCAGGATCACCACCAGCGACAGCAGCAGACCCAGCGTTGCCGTGGTCTGGATGAACGAGGTGTAATAGCCGCGACGGTTTTGCGGCGCGTGTTCTGCGACGTAAACCGCAGCCCCGCCGTATTCACCACCCAAAGCCAAGCCTTGCAGCATGCGCAGGCCGATCAGGATGAACGGAGCGGCGATGCCCCAGGATTGATAGCCGGGCAGCAGGCCAACCAGGAAAGTCGACAGGCCCATGATCAGGATGGTCATCAGGAAGGTGTATTTCCGGCCGATCAGGTCACCCAAGCTGCCGAACACCAATGCGCCGAACGGGCGCACAAGGAAGCCAGCCGCAAAGGCCAGCAAAGCAAAGATGTTCCGCGTGGCTTCGGGGAACGGCGTGAAGAACTGTGCGCCGATAATCGCTGCCAGCGAACCGTAAAGATAGAAGTCATACCATTCGAAAATCGTGCCTGCGGAAGAGGCCATGATGACCTTTCTTTCTTCCGCCGTCATCGGACGCGAGCGTACGCTTGCATCAGGTGCTTGTGCCATGTTTGGCCTCCCTTGTTGTCCGGCTTGGTGCCGGTCCCTCTCCCATCCAGCGATTGCGTGGCCTTTCGGCAAAGACTTCCCCGCCCCTGCCAAGGCAAGGTTCGCGCGCGGGTCACGCAAAGTCTGGTTCTTTTGTCTTCACGCCCGCAAAGGCGCGAAGCCTCCCTTTCAGGCCGCGACACCTGCCACGATGCGGCCAAGCGTTTTGCGGATGTCCGCGATGGCGCCCATCGCATCAATCTTTTCCAAAACGCCCTTGCCGCCGTAATAGGCAATCAGCGGAGCCGTCTGGTCGTGATAGGCTTTCAGCCGCTCGCGCACCGTTTCGGCATTGTCGTCGGCGCGACGCTTGAACGTCGTGCCGCCGCATTTGTCACAAACCCCTGCTTTTGCAGGCTGTTTGAATTCGTCATGATAGCCTTCACCGCAGGCGCAGGTGTAGCGGCCGGAAACCCGGCCCACCATTGCCTCGTCATCAACCTCAAGGCTGATTGCGGCGGTAACCTTCTGGCCCGCATCGGCCAGCAGCGCATCCAGGGCTGCGGCTTGCCCGGCGGTGCGCGGAAAGCCATCAAGGATGATGCCTTTCGCCACATCGGGGGCGGCCATACGGTCTTTCAGGATCGCCAGCACGATGGCGTCAGACACCAACTGGCCCGCCTCCATCACCGCTTTCGCCTGTTTGCCCGCTTCGGTTCCCGCAGCCACCGCCGCGCGCAAAAGATCGCCGGTCGAAAGCTGGATCAGACCGAAATCTTCT
The DNA here is from genome assembly GCA_024641255.1 of Pseudorhodobacter sp. Classification (GTDB taxonomy): domain Bacteria; phylum Pseudomonadota; class Alphaproteobacteria; order Rhodobacterales; family Rhodobacteraceae; genus Cypionkella. The sequence goes on along the minus strand of JAHEDL010000562.1, from coordinate 609 downwards.
TCCAGCATCCGCGCTTGGGTGCCTTTGCCCGCGCCCGGCGGACCCAACAGGATAAGAACAGGAGCCTGTGTCATATCAGCCCTTGTTCATGCGGTTGGCGATAAGGTCGTCGACCACCGACGGATCGGCCAAAGTCGAGGTGTCGCCCAAGCTGCCAAAGTCATTCTCGGCGATCTTGCGCAGAATGCGGCGCATGATCTTGCCCGAACGGGTTTTCGGCAGGCCGGGGGCCCATTGAATAAGGTCGGGCTTGGCAATCGGGCCGATTTCGCTGCGGACCCAGTTTTCCAGCTCTTTGCGCAGGGCATCGGACGGTTCTTCGCCGCCCATCAGGGTGACATAGGCGTAGATGCCCTGACCCTTGATGTCATGCGGATAGCCCACCACGGCGGCCTCGGCCACTTTCGGGTGCGCCACCAGCGCCGATTCAACCTCGGCGGTGCCCATGCGGTGCCCCGACACGTTGATCACGTCATCAACGCGACCGGTGATCCAGTAATAGCCCTCTGCATCGCGGCGGCAGCCGTCACCGGTGAAATAATAGCCCGGATATTGGCTGAAATACGCCTCTTCAAAGCGGGCATGGTCGCCCCAAAGCGTGCGCATCTG
>JAHEDL010000139.1 GCA_024641255.1 Pseudorhodobacter sp. | reverse complement strand
CAGACCGCCGCGCAGCAGGGCCACGTCGGTGGTGGTGCCGCCGATGTCAGACACCAGCGCGTCTTGCGCGCCGGTCAACCAGCGCGCGCCGACGATGCTGGCGGCGGGGCCGGACAGAATGGTTTCAATCGGGCGTTCGCGCACCATGGCCGCCGAGATCAGCGCGCCATCGCCGCGCACCACCATCAGCGGCGCATCGATGCCAATTTCGGCCAAATGGCGTTCGCAGGCGGCAACAAGCCGGTCGATCATGCCGATCAGACGGGCGTTCAGCACCGCCGTCAGCGCGCGTTTCGGGCCGTTCAGTTGCGCCGACAATTCGTGCGAACAGGTGGCCGGGCGACCGGTGACGCGGCGCACCAGATCGCGGATGGCAATTTCATGCGCCGGGTTGCGGGTGGCAAAGCGGGCGGCGATGGCAAAGCCCATCACCTGCGGGCCAAGCTCCAGCAATTGGGTTTCCAGCGTCGCAAGATCCAGCGGTTCGGTTTCGGTGCCAGCGTGGCTGTGCCCCCCCGCCATGCGGATCACCGGATCGCCTTTCAGCGCTTCGATCAGACCGCCGCGATCAAGGTCGCCGTCATCAAAGCCAACAAAGATCAGGGCGACGCGACCGCCCTGCCCTTCGACCAGCGCATTGGTGGCCAGCGTGGTCGACAGCGACACTAGCGCAACCTCTGCCGCCGCGACCCCTGATTGCGCAAGGGCTGCATCAACGGCGCGGCCAATGCCCAAGGCCAGATCGGCCCGCGTGGTCAGGGATTTGGCTTTGCCGATCACCCGATCAGCGGCTTCGTCCACGATCACCGCGTCGGTATAAGTGCCGCCGGTATCAACCCCAAGAAAATACGCCATCAGTCTGCCTTGCGCTGTTCCAGCCTTGGCAGATAGCGGGGGAAGTGCAGCAAGTCAGCCCTAGCCGCGACCTTTTGTGCCAAAAGGCGGCACAGAATGGCTTCGTTTGCGGCGATGTGCGGAGGGAATGCCCTGCGCCTCGCGGTATTTGGCGATGGTGCGGCGGGCCAGCGTGACGCCGGTTTCGCGGGCAAGTTCGGCCAGAAGCGCCTGATCCGACAGGGGATCAGCCGGATCTTCGGCGGCAATCAGCCGGACCAGCCTATGCCGCAGCGCCGCCGCCGCCACCCGCGGCGCGCCGTTGCCGCCAAGGGCGGGGCTAAACATCTGCCGTAGCCACCATGTGCCACGCGGGGTATCCAGACTGGTGCCAGCAACGACGCGGCTGATGGTGCTTTCGTGAAACCCAAGCGCTTCGGCCAGATCGGCCATGGTCATCGGGGCCAAAGCGGCGGGGCCGTGCTGCATGGCGTCTTGCTGGCGCTGCAAAATCTCGCGCCCGACCATCAGCACGGTGGTGTTGCGGGCCTCGACCATGCGTTCCAGCGATTTCGCGGCAGCCAGACCGGCGGCGGTGCCATTGCCCACCGCTTCGACCCGCAGGGCAGGCAAGGCAGAGCGGTTCAGCGCAATCGTCCAGCCAGAGGCGGTTTGCTGCACCACCAGATCGGGTTCGCGCACGGCGGCGGCGCTGATCGGGGCAAATTCGGCCCCCGGCTTGGGATTCATGCTGCGGATCAGGCGAAAGCGGGCCTGCACCTGCGCTTCGGTCAGGTTACAAAGCCGCGCCAAACGCGCCAGATCGCCGCTGGCCAGCAGATCAAGGTTATCCAGAATGGCGGCCATTGCGGCATCATAAACGCCGCCGTCAATGGCCTGCAGGCGCAGACATTCGGCCAGATTGCGCGCGAAAAGCCCGACCGGTTCGATGCGTTGAAGTTTCGCCAAGACGGTGATCAGGTCGGGCAGGCTGACGCCAAGATCGGCGGCGACACTTTCGGGTGCGGTGCCAAGCCAGCCCGAGGGTTCCAAGGCGTCGGCCAGTGCAATGGCAATGCGATGCGCATGCGATGGCAGGGCAAGCGCCGCGATGGCTTGGGACACATGCGCAAACAGGCTGGGGCCATAGCCGACCATGTCTGCGGCCAGTTCGCTGCCGGCGTGGGGCGCGGAAAGCACCGAAGTCCAGCGCGGCAACCATTCTTGCAGGGCCGGATCAGGCGGCGGTTCCAGCCGCAGGTTTGGATTTTCGGCGGCCTGTTCTTCAAGATAGCGCGTCAGACCGGCGGCGTCGGTGCGCAGCAGCGCAATCGAGGCTTGCAGGCTGGTGTTCAGCGAAAGCCTTTGGGTTTGGGTCAGGCCAAGGCGTTGTTGCGGTGATCTCATGGCGCAAGGCTAGGCGCTGCGACGTGCTGGCGCAACGGCAAGCTTGGCGGTTGGGCAAGCATGGCGTTCCGGCCCAGCTTTGGCTAGGGTCGCGGCGGCAGTTAGGGGGCGGGATGCACAGCGATTATCCGGTGGTCAGGGATGTGGTGTTGGTGGGCGGCGGTCACGCGCATGCGCTGGTGGCGCGGATGTGGGCGATGGACCCACTGCCCGGCGCGCGGCTGACGCTGATCAACCCCGGACCAGCGGCCCCCTATACCGGCATGTTGCCGGGGCTGATTGCCGGACATTATCGCCGCGATGACATCATGATTGATCTGGTGCGCTTGGCGCGTTTTGCCAAGGCACGGGTGATTTTGGATCGTGTCAGCGGCATCGACCGCGCGGCGCGGCAGGTGATCTTGCAGGGGCGCGCACCGATTTCTTATGACGCGGTCAGCCTTGATATTGGCATCGCGTCTGACCTGCCCGATCTGGCAGGCTATGCCGAACATGCGGTGGCGGCAAAACCGCTGGGCGATTACGCCGAGCGATGGGAGACGTTTGTGGCGCGCGGGATCGCGGCACCGCGCGTGGTGGTGATTGGCGCGGGTGTCGGCGGGGTTGAACTGGCGCTGGCGTCGGCATTTCGGCTGGGACGCAGCGCCAAGGTGGTGTTGCTGGAACAAGGCGCGATGGCGCTGCCCGGTGTGGGGCAAGGCGCGCGGCGGGCGTTGCTGGCGCATCTGGCGCGGGCGGGGGTCGAGCTTTTGACAAACGCGCGTCCGGCCCGGATTGAGGCCGATGCGGTGGTGCTGGGCGACGGGCGGCGGCTGGCGTCGGATTTCACGCTTGCGGTGGCGGGCGCGCGGCCACAAGGCTGGCTGCAAGACACCGGCCTGTCGCTGCATCAAGGCTTTGTCGCGGTGGGGCCAACGCTGCAAACTTCGGACCCGGCGATTTTTGCGGCGGGCGATTGCGCGCATATGGGCTTTGCGCCGCGCCCGAAAGCCGGAGTTTACGCGGTGCGCGCGGCGGGGGTGTTGCTGCATAACTTGCGCACCAGTCTGACCGGGGGCGCGATGCAGCGGTTCAAGCCGCAGCGCGATTATCTGAAGCTGATTTCAACCGGGCATCAGGCCGCTGTGGCCGACAAGTGGCGCTTGCCGCTGGATGGCGCGTGGCTGTGGCGGTGGAAAGACCGGATTGACCGGGGCTTCATGGCGAAATTTGGCCCCTACCCCGCGATGACGCAGGCGGTGCCAGTGCTGGCGGTGCAGGGATTGGCCGAAGCGATGGGCGACAAGCCGATGTGCGGCGGGTGCGGGGCCAAGCTTGGCGCGTCTGATCTTTCTACCGCCTTGGCGGGGCTGCCCGCGCCGCGCCGACCCGAGGTTATGTCCGGCCCCGGCGATGATGCGGCGGTGCTTGCGGTGCAAGGTGGGGTGCAGGTGATCAGCACAGACCATCTGCGCGCCTTTACCGCCGATGCCCGTTTGATGGCGCGGATCGCCGCCATTCACGCCACCGGCGATGTGTGGGCGATGGGTGCCGCGCCGCAAGTGGCGCTGGCGCAGATCACCTTGCCGCGGATGTCGGCCGAAAAATCTGCCGACATGCTGGCGGAAATCATGGCCGAAGCCTCTGATGTGTTTCGGGCGGCGGGGGCCGATGTGGTGGGGGGGCATACCTCTATCGGGTCAGAGCTGACCATCGGGTTCACGGTAACCGGCGTGGCGGCGCGGGCGATTGCCAAGGCAGGCGCGCGGGCAGGCGATGTGCTGATTTTGACCAAACCGCTGGGATCGGGCACGATCATGGCGGCGGAAATGGCGATGGCGGTGGTGCCGGGGCTGATTTTGGGCGAGGCCGTGGCCACTGCCTTGGCGCAGATGTGCCGCCCGAATGGCGCGGCGGCGGCGGTGTTGGCACCAGTTGCGCATGCGATGACGGATGTGACGGGCTTTGGTTTGGCGGGGCATCTGCTGGAGATTCTGGATGCCTCTGGCTGCGCGGCAGAGTTGCAGCTTGCGGCGATTCCCAGCCTGCCCGGTGCCTTGGCATTGGCGCAGGCGGGGCACAGTTCCAGCCTTGCGCCAGCCAACCGCGCGGCGACGATTGGGCGGGTAACGATTGGTCAGCAGATGAAGGCCGACAGCGGCGCAACGGCGCTGCTATACGATCCGCAAACCGCAGGCGGCTTGCTGGCCACTGTGCCGGAAGATCGGGCGGCAGAATTGGTTGCAGCCTTGCGCGCGGGTGGCGATGCGGCGGCGGTTATCGGCCGCGTGGTGGCAGGCCCTGCGCGGATTGTGCTTGGCTAAGGGGGTTTAGGCTGTGGCCAGCACTGTGGCCGCCACCTGATCGGCAAGCCGCGCCAGATCTTCGGGGGCAAGCCCGTCGGTGGCAAGTTCGGTAAAGCCAACCTCCATCCGGTCACGGTGCTTACCATAACGGGGGTCGTAATGGTGCTGCATCAGCTCTGCCGCCAGCGTCACGAAATCGCCCACGGCGGCCAACGCCAGCCAGGTTTCGATCCTCTCGGCGGGATGGCCCGGGCGCAGACGGTTGATCACCGTGGCAAGCCGCAGCGGATCGGCGGTCATATCGGCATAAGCGCGGGTCAGATAGCTGGCGCGGGCGGCAACCGGGGCGGCGATGGCAAGACGTGGCGCTTGGGTCATTGCCTTCCACAGCCACGGCGGCAGACGGCAATCGCCGACCTTGGAGCTTTCCGCCTCGATCACGACAGGGCGCGTTGGATCAAGCCGCGAGATCGCCATCGCCAAGGCGCAGTCAAACGCCTTTTGCGACGGCTGCGGGCCTAGCGCGCCGAACAACGAGCCGCGATGATGCGCCAAGCCTTCCAGATCCAGCACCTGCACGCCGCGCGCGGGCAGCATGTTCAAAACTTCGGTCTTGGCCGAACCGGTGTTGCCATCAAGCACCAGCACCGGGCACGGAAACGGCGTGTCATAAAGCGCGTTCACCACCAGCCCGCGCCATGCCTTGTAACCGCCGACAATGGTTTCCACCCGCCAACCGACCTGCTGCAAGATGATGGCAAACGAGCCAGAGCGTTGCCCACCCCGCCAGCAGTAAACCAAGGGACGCCAGCCGCCGGGTTTATCGGCCAGCGGGCCTTGCAAATGCCGCGCGGCATTGGCCGCAACCAAAGCCGCACCGATTTTGCGGGCCGAAAACGGGTTGACCTGTTTGTAGATGGTGCCGACACGGGCACGCTCTTCATCATCCAGCACCGGCAGCGAAATCGCACCGGGCAGGTGATCTTCGGCATATTCGGCGGGGGCACGCACGTCGATGATGTCATCAAAGCCGTGCTTGGCGAGGTCGGACAGCGAGGTAAGGGTAATGGCCATGCGCCTGTGATAGCCGATCCAAGCCTGCGCGGAAAGGTGCCGCAGTTTGCCGGGGTGGCTGGCACAGCGGGCGGCTATGTGGCGCCCGACCTTGGGGTTTGCACCGATGCGGTGATCCGCGCGCTGCGCAGTAGTTGGGGCATTGATTTGCAACTGGCGGGGCATCACAACATGCAGGCGCATTTTGCGACCTCCCGGGCGATCTGACGCATATTGGCATCGTGTCGGATCAGCGCAGCCGCGATGGGCTGCGCCCTTTGGTGCTGCGCAATATCGGGGCGGGCGCGCAGGAAGAGGACCGGTTGTTCAACCTCCCGATCACCGGGCATTACCTGATCGACCCAAAAGCGGCAGACAGGCTGCGGGCGCAGCGCGGCTAAAGCCCCGCCGCGATTTTGCGCAACATTGCGATGTTGGCGTCGTTGACGCCTTCGGCTTCAAAATCGCGGTCGGCGGCATTGACGGCGATCACCACGCTCATGCTGGGGTTGATATAGATGTATTGGCCGTAGACGCCCTGCGCCATCACCTCGCCCCGGCTGGCCTGCGGCGGAATCCACCATTGATAGCCGTAGGCGGTGCCATCTTTGGCCTGCGGGCTGGTTGACAGCTTGATCCAGTCGGCGGGCACCACCTGTTGGCCCTGCCATTGGCCATCTTGCAGCACCATTTGACCAAAGCGGGCATAGTCGCGCGTGCGCAGGTTCAGCCCGCCCAGCACAAAGGAAATCCCGGCACTGTCGGTCAGATAATAGGGCGCGGCTTCAAGGCCCAGTGGCGCAAGCAGGCGGGTTTCCATAAGTTCGGGAATATCTTTGCCGGTGGCACCGCGCATGACCATGCCCAGAACATGGGTGTCGATTGACACATAGTGCCATTGGCTGCCGGGGGCAGAGGCGCGGTGTTTCAGGCTGGCGGCGAATTCATCCATCGAGCCGCCCAGCGCCAAGACCCGCCCCATACGATTGATATCACTGTTGAAATCCAGATAATCTTCGTTGAAGGCGACGCCAGATGACATTGTCAGAATGTCATGCACGCTGACGCCTTCATAGGCGGACCCCTTCAGCAGCGGGGCATATTTTTCAACCGGGTCGTCCAGCGACGGGATCATGCCTTCGCTGTGCAAAATGCCGAACAGCGCCGACAGAAAGCTTTTCGCCACCGACCAACTGATGCGCAGATCTTGCGGCGCGGTGCCAAGGTAATAGCTTTCATGCACAAGCTGGCCGTGATGCAAGATCACCAGACCGGTGACCGCGCGGTCCTTGACCCATTGCTGCGCATCAGGCGACAGCGCGGCATAGGGGCCGGGGGTCAGCTCTGCCACCGGCCCCTGTCCGCGCGACAGGCTGCGGTGCAGGAAAAGCTGATCCATATGGCTGAAATTCTGCACGATCTTGCCGGCGTCAAACAGGCTGTTGACGGCGAGAAGGCGTGAAATTTCTTCGCGCTTCCAAAGGCCTAAGGCGGCAGCGCAAAGAATGAGGACAAGCAATAGACGAATAGAAAAGCGAAGCAGACGACGCATCGGGGCCTCTGACTGTTAAATGACAGGATCGGACCACGCGCGGCAGCGTCTGGCAAGACCAGTCTAGCGGAAGAAGTCTTTCAGCTTGGCCAGCGGGCTAAGTTCTGCCGGTGGCGCGGGTGCAGCCGAGGCCGCAGGGGCCGGTTTGGCGGTTTTTTCAACGCTGGTCGACGACCGGGGCGGCGCGGTGCGCAATGCCACCGCGTTCATGAACCGGGCGGCGTCGCCATCGGCTAAGGCGGCGGCTCCATCCGACAGGCCGCGCAGAAGATCATCCAGCCACTCCTGATCAGCCTTGGCGAAATCATGCAGCACATAGTTTGCCACTGCGTCTTTGTGGCCGGGGTGGCCAATGCCCAGCCGCACGCGGCCATAAGCGTCGCCCAAATGCGCGTGGATCGACCGCAGGCCGTTGTGACCGGCATGACCGCCACCCTGCTTGACGCGGCATTTGCCGGGCGCAAGGTCGAGTTCATCATGAAACACGGTGACATCGGTCAGTTGCAGTTTGTAAAACGCCACCGCCGCCTGCACCGATTGCCCCGACAGGTTCATGAAGGTTTCGGGTTTCAGCAGCACGACTTTGTCGGCACCCAGACGGCCTTCGCAGGCCAGACCCTGAAACGCGCGTTTCCACGGCGAAAACCCGTGATCGGACGCGATCCGATCCAGCGCCATGAAGCCGATGTTGTGACGGTTTCCGGCGTATTTTGCCCCCGGATTGCCAAGGCCCACGAATAATTTCATCTGCGCCCCAAGGCTGCGGTTGCGATCGGGCTTTCATGCCTGCAGACGCCTTGTGATGCAAGAGCAGCGCGGCGCGGGTGGTTGCGGGCGGATGCCTCCGGCGGGGATATTTGAGCCAAGAGGATGTGGGCAGGCTTTGGCCTACGGCTTGACTTGGCACGCCCGCCGCCGCAGCGTGACGTAAAACAAGAGCAAGAGACAGGCGTGCGGATTACCGTTCTGGCATCGATGCGAAATGAAGGACCGTTCATCGTGGAATGGGTCTGTTGGTATCGCATGTTGGGATTCACCGATATTGTGGTGGTAACCAACAACTGCACCGATCATTCGCCGCAGCTGTTGGATGCGCTGCAGGCCGCGGGTTGGTTGCATCATATCCGGCATGACATTGCCCCCGGCCAACGGATTACCCGCGCCAAGCTGGCGGCGGCGCGCGACCACAAAGCGGTGCGGCGCGCGAACTGGCTGATGGTGTGCGATGTTGACGAATTTCTGGTGATTCATCGTGGCAATGGCATGATTGCTGATCTGATTGATCTGGGGCCAGAGCCGGCCTATCTGGGCATGTCGATCAATTGGCGGGTGTTTGGCACCTCGAACCGCAGGGCGTTCGAAGACCGTCCGGTGCATCGACAGTTTCTATATGCCTGCGCAAAGGATGAAACCAAGTCGCGGTTCATCAAGTCGATCTACCGGATGGCGAAGTATTTCGGCGGTATCGGCGAACATACCCCGCGCCGCTTTGGCTTTGAAAAGGCGGGCAAGGTTTGGGGCGAACCGGGGATGATCTGGGTGAACAGTGCCGGCCATAAGGTGGCGCGCTGGGCGCCGCGGGATCGGTATATGACTGTGATGCCTCTGGGCGGGGTGACGCATGAGGTGGCGCAGATCAACCACTATCAACTGCGGTCAGAAGAAAGCTTTAGCCTGAAGAAAGGCACGCTTTCGCCGGTGGGTTTGGAAAACCGTTATCGCGAGGTTTATTTCGAGGCGGCCAATGCCGGGCAGGAGGTTGACACCTCGGCGTTTCGCTATTCGGCGCGGTTTGATGCGCTGTATGTGGCGGCGATGGCCCTGCCCGATGTGGCGCGGCTGCATGCGCTGTGCTGTGCCGACCATGTGAAGGCGATTGTGGAAAAGGCCGGTGGGCGGGCGGAAGATGACCCACGCTATGCCGCGTTTTTGCAGACGGCCGCAGAAATGGCAAAGGGCGCAGCGGATTTCCCCGCCGCGCCCCAAGATCAGTCAAATCCGTAAGGATTATTCAGCGCCTTCGACGTAGCCAGCCGGAGCAGCAACGTTCGCGATCACGAAGTTGCGGTCGATGGTCGGCTTGGTGCCTTCGGGCAGAACCACGTCGCTGATGTGGATCACGTCGCCGATTTTCTTGCCGGTCAGGTCAACGGTGATGTGGTCCGGAATATCGCCAGCCAGCACGTTGAGTTCGACGTCATTGCGCACAACGGTCAGGGTGCCGCCACGCTTCAGACCCGGCGACGCTTCGTGGTTGATGAAGGTCACATGGATGAACAGGTTGATGCGGTTTTCGTCGTGCAAACGCATCAGGTCGATGTGCGTCGGCAGGTCTTTGACCACATCACGCTGCACGCCGCGGCAGATCACGTGCACGTCTTCCATGCCTTCGACCTTCAGATTGAAGAGCGACGACAGGAAACGGCCGGCTTTCAGGCGCTTCAGCAGAGCGTTGTAGTTGATTTGGATCGGCTGCGGCGCGGTTTTGTCGCCGTAAACGATGCCAGGTACGAAGCCGTCACGACGAGCTTGGCGGGCGGCCCCCTTGCCTGTCCCCGTGCGTACCTCGGCGTGAAGATCGATGATCTCGCGTGCCATAAGGGTATTCTCCATTTATAAGTCCGCCAACGTTCAAGGGTGCATGGCGCGACCGGGGGCCTATAGCGGGGAATCGGCGCGAAGGGAAGCAAGAAAAGCAGGCGTTTCGCGATGATGCGCGGGGCCAGCGGACAGGGGCGGCGATGGATTTTACGCAATACGAGCTTGGTTACGACATTCCGGCGCTGCCGGGAATGGCCGAGGCCGCAATTCAGACGCCCTGTCTGGTGCTGGATCTGGATGCATTGGAGCGCAACATCCGCAAGATGGGGCAGATTGCGGCGCAGGCGGGGGTGCAGTTGCGGGTGCATGGCAAGATGCACAAATCGGTTGATGTGGCGCTGTTGCAGATGCGGTTGGGCGGGGCTTGTGGCCTGTGTTGTCAGAAAGTGTCAGAGGCCGAAGCCTTTGTGCGCGGCGGCGTTCTGGATGTGCTGATCAGCAACCAAGTCACCGATCCGGTCAAAATTGCGCGGCTGGCGCGGTTGCCGCAGTTGGGGGCGCGGGTGGCGGTGTGCGTGGATGATCTGGCCAATGTTGCCGATCTGTCGGCAGCAGCCACGGCGGCCGGGACAGAGTTGGTCTGTCTGGTTGAAATCGACTGTGGTGCAGGGCGCTGCGGCGTTGGCGATGCCGCGGCGGTGGTTGCCTTGGCGCAAGCGATTGCGACGGCGCCGGGGCTGCGTTTTGGCGGCATACAGGCCTATCAGGGCGCGATGCAGCATTTGCCCCTGTTCGCCGAGCGGCGCGCGAAATGCGATGTGGCGATTGCGATGGTGCGCGATGCGGTCGCGGCTTTGGCGGCTGTTGGCTTGCGCTGTGACAGCATCACCGGTGGTGGCACCGGTTCGTTTTGGTTCGAAGCAGGGTCGGGCGTGTACACCGAACTGCAGTGCGGGTCTTATGCCTTTATGGATGCCGATTATGGCAGGGTGCTGGACCGTGACGGCAAACGGCTGGACCACGGCGAATGGGATAACGCGTTGTTTTTGCTGACGCAGGTGATGAGTCATGTGAAGCCCGGAGTGGCAGTGGTGGACGCCGGGCTGAAAGCGCAATCGCTGGATTCCGGGTTGCCGGTGGTGTTCGGGCGCGACGACGTGGCTTATGTGAAATGTTCGGATGAACATGGCGAAGTCAGCGACCCGCAGGGAGTTTTGCGGGTGAATGACAAGCTGCGTCTGGTGCCGGGGCACTGCGACCCGACCTGCAATCTGCACGACTGGTATGTCGGGGTGCGGGGTGGCTTGGTTGAAGTGGTTTGGCCGATTACGGCGCGGGGTAAGGCGTTCTGACGGGGGCGAAAGGCGTGTTTGGTGTTCAGGCGTCTGGCAGGCAAAATGCAAAAGTGCTGCGTCGGACGCCCGTCTCGGAAAAGCAAAACGCCCAAGCAGCACTTGGGCGTTCGCAGATTAGGTAGGCACACCAAAGCGCGCCTAAATCTGAAGATTAGTCCAGGTTGGTGGTCGAGGTCGACGAGCTGTCGCCGCCGACCAGAACGGCGATTGCAACACCGCCACCCAGCAGCAGCCACAGCGGCGAAACCGACGACGAACCGCCATCAACAACTACCGGGGTCGGCTCGGGCTCGGGCTCTACCATGCCACCAGCGAAAGCCGATGACGACGCCAAAACGACGCTGGCTGCAACTACAAATGCGGAAATTTTGTTCATTCTTATACTCCAGTTACTAATGTCAATTGGTCTACCCTAACCCCAGACGCCTTGAAAGAAAAGCAATTCAGTCGTTTCGGATCACAAGAATTCACTCAACTGCGGCATATCCGACACCTTGCGACACCCATTGCTTCGACTTCACCACTGATCCTGCCGGCGAAACCCAGAAGCGGTTCCGAATCTTGCCCAAATCGCTGACGCAGTCTTCAACCAGCAATGTCGTGCCAGGCAGCGCGTCCTTGGCATCGCCGGACCCGGCGGTGCAGTCATACACATGGCGAATCATCGTATCGGTGCCGTCCATGTCGTAATAACTGCGCTGATGCGCATGGCCCGCCGCCAAAACGGCCAAGGTCGGAGCATCTGCCGACATCAGATCGCGGCCAAAACCGCGGGTGCCGACCAGCATCGGGCCGCGCAAGAACACCTGCGAACCGTCTTTGGCAGCCCAGATGGAAACGCCATCGCGTTCCGAAAGTTGGGCCGCCTTGAACTTCACGCCGCGATTGACCAGCGTGACCCATCTTTCAGCAGCCCCTTTGGCGGGTTGCGCAGCGGCGCTGGACGCCCCGCCCCCCATCTTGTTCAGGGCAACTTGGGCAAGCGGCGATGCAGCACAGCCCGACAGAAGCGCGGCAACAGCCAGCGCAGTTACAAGCCGGACAGTCATCGCCAGAACCTCCCCCAAGCGGCATCAAGATCGGTTTGCTGATACTCGCGCACCGTCTGATAAAGCCGACCGTCAACATTCAACCGCGCGCCACCGTCGCGCAGGATCGGCCGCAAGGTCATCTTGTTCACTTTCTGCGTCGGGCGACCCAAAATCCACGCCAGCGGCATTTCAAGCTTGATGCCCTTGTCGAAAGAGCCTTCACCGAAGTCGTCAAAAGACACATCGGTCAGCGTGGCGAAGGCGCCAACCTTGATGCCGTTGGCAAATTCACGTTCGACCGTCAGCGTCGCGCCGACATCGCCCGCCAGATAGCGGCCAACGTCCAGCTGCGCGTGAAAGCCGTTGTTAAAGCTGTAGTAACCCGAAACATGCCCGGTCACGACAGAGTAGTCCTGGAAACCAAAAAGCTGATCGAAGTTGCGCTGTTTGACATAGTTGACTTCGACCCCCAAAGCGTAGGGCTTGTCGGGCCGTTGCCACAACACTTCGGTCGAAACACCACCATACATGGTTTCAAGGTAGCCCACGGTCACGCGGCTAAACAGGTTTGGCGCCGGTTTGGCAAACCAAGCCAACGTCAGATGTTCGACAGCCGGGTCGCCTTGAGACGCGTATTGGTTTGCATCCGACCGCACATGCGGCAACACCGAATCGGACACCTGACGCGAGGTGTCAATGTTGCCAAACAGCTTCGTCGAAACTGCGCCAGATAGCACCAAGCCCGGCGCAATGTCATAGCTGGCACGGGCACGCAGACGCAGGTCGGCGCGCAGCGGGTTTTCGGGGTCAAACAAGCTGGTGGCGACAAAGGGCGACACGTTCCACGAAAAGCGCGGGTAAAGCCCATTGGCATAAACCGCGCCATCCGGCGCCGGACCCGAAATTGCCAAAATCTGCGCGCGGTCGCGGATTTGGCCGTCACCGCCGGGTGCGAATTCTAGTTGTTCAAGGTCAGACCGCTGCAGAACCACCTTCGATTGCGGCACGCCGTGCAGCATCGGTACGATTTCGAACTGCTCAACCGAGGCCGGCAAAACCGCCGCCAACGCGCGCGCGGTCCGGCCCAGCGCCTGTGGAGCGTTATCAAGCTTGGTGTTGCGGATACGGATTTGCGCTGTGGTTGGGGCGACCGCAAGGCTTTCAACAACAATGCCGTCGTGGCCAAGGATTTTTTGCAGATCCCGCCGCATTGTGGACTGTGCGCCGGTATCGGTCACCCAATCCGGCCCCCAGGTTTTGGCCGCAGTGCGCGCCTGCACCGGCAAGGGGCCTGGCCCAAGGCTGCCGCCGGTTGCGCTTTTCTTCGGGTCCAGCACGATCTGCGCCGAAAGCCCCACTTCGGACCCATAAAGCGAATAAAGACCAAAGCGGACGCCATTGCTTGGGGCGTATTCGACGCCGAAGTTCACCGGGCTCTTGCGATCAAAGGTGCGCCGTTCGCCCGCTTCGAATTCGTAGGCGTCCGACGAATATTCCGCCTTGAAGGTCAGCTTTGGTGTGGCCTGCCATTCAACCCCGGCAAACGGGGCCATATCGCCACGGAACCATTGGCCAAGGCGCAGGGTGCCACCGCGACCGAAATCGACCGCAGGGCGGTCGCCGAACGGCGCGCCGATTGCGCCATAGCTGCCAAAACGGCCCCAGCCCAGACCGGCGGTAACTTTGACAGACCCGCCAAAGGTCTTAGTGGCAGCAATGTATTCGCCTGCAAAAATACCTGTTCCGATGATATCCTGAAAACCAACTGTGACGGCGGGCACAAAGCGGCCTTCTTGTGCAAGTTGATAGCGCAGATCAAAGCTGCGGTCATAGTAGGTGTCGAAATCGCCAGGGTTGGTGTAGCGATTCCAATTGCCGACGCCGGTATAGCGAAAACTGCCCGACAGCCGCGGCGTGATTTGAAATGACAGGGTGGTGCGCCCGACCGGCCCGAACTGCGACTTGCTGATCGATAGGGTGCCATCGCTTTGCACATCGCCCGACGGCATGTCGATCAGCCCGGTCACGCCCGCAAAGTTCAGGCTGGGCCGTATTTCGGCAAAACCGGTGGTGGCCAAGCCAATCGCGGTGGCCCCGCAAAGAAGCGCCGCAACGGCCTTCAATCGTCTTTCAAACATATTTAGCACACCAAATTTGCGGGAGTAATTAAGATGACAAGACCGCCCCTTTCGCCCCGACGCAAGCGCGATTTCTGTCAAATGTAGTGCGGATACCGATTTATTTCCTGTGGCCCCGCACCCGGCTTACCCATTTACCAAAGCCAGGCGACGCGGCGCTTCCGGTTTTAGCATCGGTTCAACAGCAAGCGGCCAGAACTGATCAACAATCGCATCGCTTGGGTGGTACGCGGTGTGCATATCCACGAAAACCTTGCGAATTCGGTCAATGTCGTTGGCGTCACAGGCGATGGCAAGGAGATCAAGCGCGGCCAAAACCCTGTCAAGCGGCTGACGGATTTCTTTGGCGGCCATGATGCGCGGATGGTTGGTTGGATGTGGGTCGTTGCCGATCAAAAGCTCTTCGTAAAGCTTTTCGCCCGGACGCAGACGGGTGAAGACGATCCCGATTTCACCCGGCGCAACCCGCTGCTGCGGATCATTTAGAATGATCGGTTTCAGTCCGTTCAGCCGCGCCATGCGCGCCGCCAAATCGGTAATCAGCACCGGTTCGCCCATATCCAGCAAGAACACATCGCCACCCTTGGCCATGGCACCGGCTTGCAGCACCAGTTGCGCTGCC
>JAHEDL010000549.1 GCA_024641255.1 Pseudorhodobacter sp. | reverse complement strand
GGTCATTTCGCGGCCAAAGCCGGCCTGCAGGGCTGTGGCCATATAGGCCCCTGCCACACCGCAGAGGATGCCGGTGATCGCCACAGCGGCATAGCGCAGCCCCACCACCGACACGCCTGCGGTATCCACCGCCGCCGGGTTTTCCCCCACCGCGCGCAGGCGCAGGCCAAAGCGGGTGCGATAAAGCAACCACCAGGTCAGCGGCACAAAGGCGACGGCGGCATAGACCAGGATCGAATGGCCCGAGATCACCTCGTGATACAGAGGGCCGATCAGCGGCACGTCTTTCAGGCTTTCGGCGAAGGGCAGGGCGATCGGGTTGAAACGTTCGGCGCCTTGCAGCGGCGGGGTGCGCCCGCCTTGGCCAAACAGCGCCTGTGCGATCAGCACCGTCATGCCTGAGGACAGGAAATTCAGCGCCACGCCAGAGATCAACTGGTTGCCGCGAAAGGTGATCGAGGCCAGACCGTGCAGGCCCGCAAAGATCAGCGAGGCCAGAATGCCCGCGCCCAAGCCAACCCAAGCCGACCCCGACAGCGACGCAACCGCGCCTGCGGCCATTGCGGCGGCCAGCATCTTGCCTTCCAGCCCGATGTCAAACACGCCAGAGCGTTCCGAGTATAGCCCGGCAAGGCAGGCCAGCAGCAACGGCGTTCCCAGCCGGATCGTTGACCCAAGGATCTGCATGAGCGTTTCGTAATCCATCACGCAGCGCCTTTCTTGCCAAAGCTGAACAGCCAGACCAACAGCATGCGCACCATCTGGTCCAATGCGCCGGTGAACAGGATCACAAGGCCCTGCACCACGATGCGCATTTCAATCGGGATGGTGGTGTTCAGCCCCAAAGCCGCGCCGCCCTGATACAAGAACCCGAACAGGATCGCCGCCAGAAACACCCCCAGCGGGTGGTTGCGCCCCATCAGCGCCACCGCGATGCCGATAAAGCCCGCGCCTTCGGCCGAGTTTTGCAGCAGCCGTTCCGCCGACCCCATGACGTTGTTGATCGCCATCAGCCCTGCAAGCGCGCCCGAAATCAGCATCGCGATCATGGTGATCTTGAACGGGTTGATCCCGGCGTATTTCGACGCCGGTTCCGATTTTCCGAAGGCCCGGATCTGATAGCCAAGCCGCGTGCGCCACAGCAGCAGCCACACCACCACGCAGGCGGCAAGCGCAATGAATAGCGTGACGTTGGCGGGCACGTTGGAATACATCGCGATGCCGGCCTTGGTCAGCTTTGGCGTGCCATCGGGGTTCAGCTTGGCGAAAAACTCGCGCAGGAACGGCATGTCTGACAGCGCGGGCAGCTTGGCCCCCGCCGGGAACCGGGCCGAGGCCGGGTCCATCTGCCCCGCCGGGCGCATCACATCGACCAGCATGTAAACGATGAAAGCGGCGGCGATATAGTTGAACATGATCGTGGTGATCACGATATGGCTGCCGCGTTTGGCCTGCAAATAGGCCGGAACCGCTGCCCATGCCGCCCCGAACGCAGCCGCCCCCAAGGTTGCGGCCAAGAGCGCCAGCGTCCAATGCGGCCACGGCAGCGCCAGACAAACCAGCGCCACGCCAAGCCCGCCCATCTGCGCCTGACCTTCGCCGCCAATGTTGAACAACCCGGCGTGGAAGGCCACGATCACCGACAGGCCGGTGAAGATAAAGCTGGTGGTATAGTAAAGCGTATAGCCCCAGCCATTGGCCGACCCGAAGGCACCCTCCACCATGATGCCCAAGGCGGCGCTGGGGCTTTGACCGATCGCCAACAGCACCACGGCGGCCACAACAGCGGCCAACAACAGGCTGATCAGCGGAACAAGGGCGACATCGGCCCAGCGTGGCAGTTTTTGCATGTTACGCTTTCCCGCTGATACCGGCCATCAACAGGCCCAATTCGCGTTCATTGGTCGTTTCGGGGTCGGCGTGGCCCATGATCTGGCCATCGAACATTACGGCGATCCGGTCAGACAGGCTCATGATTTCATCAAGTTCGACCGACACCAGCAAGATCGCCTTGCCTTGGTCGCGCAGCGCCACGATCTGTTTGTGGATGAATTCAATCGCGCCAATATCAACGCCACGGGTGGGCTGACCGATCAGCAAAAGATCGGGGTCTTGCTCCATCTCACGCGCCACAACGATCTTTTGCTGGTTGCCGCCGGAAAAGCTTTTGGCGGCAAGCGTCGGGATCGGCGGGCGGATATCAAAGGTGGCCATCTTCTTTTCGGTATCGGCGCGCAGGGCGTCGTTATCCATGAACAGGGCGTTCTTCTGGTATTTCGGGTCGTTGTGATAGCCGAACGCAATGTTTTCCCAGGCGGTGAAATCCATGATCAGGCCAAGGTGCTGACGGTCTTCGGGCACATGCGCGATGCCCGCCTCGCGGCGGGTCTGGCCATTGGCCTGCGCCCCGGTCAGCGGCAGCGCGGCACCGTTCAGGGTAATCTTGCCGGTGGCGCGGGCAATGCCGCCCAAGGCTTCCAGCAATTCGGATTGGCCGTTGCCCGCCACGCCAGCAATGCCCAAAATCTCGCCAGCGCGGATATCAAAGCTGACACCTTTCAGGCGTTCGACGCCGTGTTCATCCTTGACCCGCAGGTTTTCAACCGACAGCACCACCGCGCCGGGGGCGGCGGGGTTCTTTTCGACCTCTAGCAGCACCTTGCGCCCGACCATCAATTCGGCAAGCGATTCCGGGCTGCTTTCGGCGGTTTTTACCGTATCCACCATGGTGCCGCGCCGCATCACGCTGACATTGTCGGTGGCTTCCATGATTTCGCGCAGCTTGTGGGTGATCAGGATCACCGTCTTGCCCTGATCTTTCAAGCCGTTCAGAATGCGGAACAAATGGTCGGCCTCGTCCGGGGTCAGCACGCCGGTGGGTTCGTCCAGAATCAGAATATCGGCTTGGCGATACAGCGCCTTGAGGATTTCAACCCGCTGCTGATGGCCAACCGACAGGTCTTCGATCAAGGCG
>JAHEDL010000541.1 GCA_024641255.1 Pseudorhodobacter sp. | reverse complement strand
TCTTGCGGCGAAACGGTTTCAAGCCGGCATGATCAAGATGAGTGATATCGGTGCCATCGACCAAAATCTGCCCCGCGCTGGGTTCGACCAGCCGCAACGCCATCATGCCGGTGGTGGTCTTGCCAGAGCCGGACTCGCCAACCAGACCCAGAATCGCATTTTGCGGCAGCGTCAGGCTGACCGACTTCACCGCCAGATGATCGCCGTAGCGCGGAAAGAAGCCCCCGCTTTCGCGACGGCGATAGGTTTTCGACAGGTTGCGCAACTCTAGCGCCGGGGTTTGCGGGGCGGTCATTGCAGCCTCCAACAGGCGGCGGTGTGGCTGCGGCCCAACGCGGTTTCGGGCGGCATTTCGGTGGCGCAGCACGCCATCGCCACGCTACAGCGCGGATGAAACGGGCAACCGCCGGGCGGCGTCGCCGGATTGGGCGAGGCACCGGGAATTTCAACCAAACGCTGCTTTCCGGGCGTGCGCCCCGGCATCGAGGCCATCAGCGCCTGCGTGTAGGGGTGGGCGGGGGCGTCAAAAATCTGTTCGACCGCGGCGGTTTCCATCACCTTGCCGCCATACATCACCACCACCCGGTCAACGGTTTCGGCCACCACGCCCAGATCATGCGTCACCATCACCAGCGCCATGCCGAATTCGGCCTGCAACGCCTTGATAAGCTGCAAGATTTGCGCCTGAATTGTTACATCCAGCGCGGTCGTGGGTTCATCGGCGAACAACAGTTGCGGGCGGCACGACAGCGCCATCGCAATCATCGCGCGCTGCAACATGCCCCCCGAAAGCTGATGCGGATAGCTGTTCAAAATCGCGGCTGGCGCGGTGATTTCAACGCGGGCCAGCAAGGACGCCGCTTCGCTGCGGGCTTCGGCCTTTGACAGCGGACGATGCGCCTGAATGGTTTCAATGATCTGATGGCCAATGGTGAACACCGGATCAAACGCGGTCATCGGGTCTTGAAACACCATCGCCGCCAGTTTGCCGCGCGCCGCAGCCAGACCGCGGCGATTGGCGCGCAGCATGTCAACGCCGCCCAGATCCAACCGATCGGCGGTGATCTGCGCGGGCGGTTCGCGCAACAACCGCAGCGCGGCCATGCAGGTGACAGACTTGCCAGAGCCGGATTCGCCAACAATCCCAACGCTTTCGCCCTGCTCTACCGACAGGCTGATGCCACGCACCGCCTGCACCACACCTTCGTGCTGCGGGAAACTGACGTTTAGGTTTTCGATCTGCAACAGGGGCATAGGGGCTTCCGTCAAAGCCCCCCTCCGGCACAACGCCGGAGGGGGAAGCGGTTACTTTTCAACATGCGTGTAGAAATACAGCGCAAGCTGACGCAGCGGGCTGAAGCCCAACTTGTTGGGCTTGGTCGCATCGCCCTTCAGGTCGGTCGACACCACGGCGTTGGTGATCGGGTGCACCAGCGGCACGAAAGAGGCGTTGTCAATCAACACCTGCTCTGCCTGCTCATACAGCTTTTCGCGGTCTTCCCATTTTGGCGCCGCGTCGGCTTTTGCCACCAGATCATCATAGGCTTGAATGTGGTGGTCGTGACGGCCGCCGTTATAGAAGATGCCGTAGAAGTTCGACGGATCAAGATAGTCGTATTCATAGGGCGCCAGGAACAGGTTGTTTTTCTTTTCCAACATCCCCGCCATCCAGTCTTTCTGCGGCAAGATCTTGATATTCATGGTGATCCCCAGAATATCTTTGAACTGCGCTTGCAGATACTGCAGCATCGGCGCGGTGATGGCCCCGTTATAGCCGCCCTGATCGCGATACCAGATTTCCACCTCGGGGAAGCCTTCGCCCCCCGGATAGCCCGCATCGGCCATGAATTTCTTGGCTTTTTCCGGGTCGAACACCGCTTGGCTGGTGATCACGTCATTATACCCAGGATAGCCCGGCGGCAGCAGAGATTTGCCCGGAATCGCCAGATCTTTCAGCACCGTCGCCGTCATCTCATCGCGGTTGATCGCGTATTGGAACGCCTTGCGCACGTTGATGTTGTCAAACGGCGCCATATCCAGCCCGAAGGAAATATAGCTGGTGGCGAACACCGCGTTCTTGGCGATCTGGCCGGGGAAGCGTTGTTCCACAAACGGAATCTGGCCTGCGTTCAGATACGAAAAATCCGACTCGCCTGCCATGAAGGCCGGAAGCCCCACTTCGGGCGCGCCCAGTGACGGGTCGATTTCAACCCGGTCCACCTTGGCCTGCCACGGGCCGGTGTAGGTCGGGCTTTTCACCAGAACCATCTTGTTGTTGGATTTTTCCCACGACTCCACGATGAACGGGCCAGAGGTGACCAATGTTTCAACATTGGCGGCGTATTCATCGCCCAGTTTGTCCCAGACATGTTTCGGCACCGGATACCACAGGCTGACAACCGACGGCAGATAGGGTTTCGGTGCGGCTGTGGTAACTTCGATGGTTTGATCATCGACCGCCTTGATGCCAAGCGTGGCCACATCAGCCTCGCCCTTGGTCACGGCATCCCAATTGACGATGCCGCCCGCATAGCCCCAATACCAAGCAAAGTCATAGCCGGTGGTGGCCGCGCGTTGCAGCGCAAAGATATAGTCGCTGGCCTTCAGCGGTTCGCCATCCGACCACACCAACCCAGCGCGCAGCTTGAAGGTCCATGTCAGGCCATCTTCCGACTGCGTCCAGCTTTCGGCCGCCATCGGGTTTAACACATAGTCGTTGTCAAAGCTGGTCAGCGGCAGTTGCACCGCTTCGGGGGCGCCCGCGCGGGCATAAACCGTTTTCATGTAATCCATGTAGGTGCCAGAGGTGCTGTCCCCGGCACTATAAACCGTTGTTTCGGCGCGAAGCGGCAGAGCCAACAGCATGGCCGCTGTCACCAACGCCCCCGCTGTCTTTAGCAAATGTTTCATATGGTCCTCCTTGCTCACATTATCGTTTGCAGGCTTTTGGGGTTTCCCCGCTTGGCGCGCGCCCA
>JAHEDL010000535.1 GCA_024641255.1 Pseudorhodobacter sp. | reverse complement strand
GCGGCTTCGATCACCGCAGGCTGTTCGACCTGCGGCTGTTCGATACGCGGTTGCTCTGCGCGAGGTTGCTCGCTGCGCGGCTGCTCGGTGCGGGGTTGTTCAAACCGCTGTTGTTCCGAACGCGGTTGCTCTGAACGCGGCTGCGGCGCCCGTTGATCGCGCGACCGGTTTTCATCACGCGGACGATCATCACGGGGGCGGTCGTCACGGGGGCGGTCGTCACGGGGCCGATCATCGCGGCGGTTTTCGTCGCGGCGCGGTTCACGGCGCGGCTGATCCGACCGGGAGTCATCGCGGCGCGGCTGGTTGTCTTGGCGGTTTTCGCGCGGGCGATCATCGCGAGGCCGGTCGTCGCGGCGATTGTCATCACGGCGATAGTCCTGCCGGGGCTGTTGGCGGTTTGCTTCGGGCAACTCGACAAGGCTGTTGTCCTCATCATCCACCACCGCGAAACCACCGGCATAGGGCTGATCACTGTCGGGTTGATCCGACCGTTCGGGCCGGTAGTCTTGCCGATCATTGCGATAGTCGCGGTCGCGGTTGCCGGGCTGGCCATTGCCGTTTTGCTGGAACTGCTGCTGGCGCTGCTCTTGTTCGGCGGCCATTTCGCGCGTCGCTTCGGCAAGCATGCGGGTGTAATGTTCGGCGTGCTGCAAGAAATTTTCGCAGGCGACACGGTCATTCGACAGCTGTGCGTCACGCGCAAGCATCTGGTATTTTTCGATGATCTGCTGCGGCGTGCCGCGCACCTTACCCTCGGGGCCCGAGCTGTCGAAAACGCGGTTGATGATGTTGCCGAGGGTGCGCGGGCGGTTCGCCTTTGAACGCGAGCGGGACTTGGAAGAGCGCATCTTGTCCTTTGATCCAGATGGTCCAGTTTCGATTGCGGCTGATCCTTTCGGGATCGACAGCCCCGGTTGGGGGGCACACTGCAATGACCGGGTTTGCGCGGTGTTGCACCGAATGTGCAGGTGCCGCGTAAGGTTGAATAATCACAGGGGGCGGGCTGTGACAAGGAAAATCTTGCGAAAATTGGGTGAAATGGGCTAAAGCGCGCCACAACTGTCGGGATCTTGCGGCTTTTGCGCCGCAACGACGCGGTCGCGGCCGTCAAGATCTTGCAAGATGCGAATGTGGGTCATCCCCTGCGCCAAAAGCAGCGCCGAAACAGCGGCGGCTTGCGTCGGGCCGATTTCCAACAACAGACGCCCGCCGCCCATCAGCCGGGCGGGCGCGCCTTGCGCCAGAGCGCGGTAGGCGGCCAAACCGTCGCCACCGGGGGTCAGCGCGGAATGTGGTTCCCAGTTCAACACATCGGGCGACAGGCCCGCCATTTCGTCCTGCGCAATATAGGGCGGGTTTGACACGATAAGATCAAAACGGCCCGGAATGGCCGCAAACCAATCAGACTGCACCAGCTTGGCACGGGCGGTCAGGCCAAGATTTTCGGCGTTTTCGCGTGCAACAGCAAGGGCTGCGGCCGACAGATCACTGCCAACGCCAGACGCCATCGGCATATCGGCAAGGCACGACAGCAAGATACAGCCAGTGCCGGTGCCAAGATCAAGCAGTTTCAGGAACGGCCGCGACAGCGCTTCGGCCACCAGAATTTCGGTTTCGGGGCGCGGATCAAGCGTGTCGCGGGTGACTTTGAACGACCGCCCCCAGAACAGCCGTTGCCCGGTGATCTGCGCCACCGGCTGATGTGCCAGACGCGCGGTGATAGCGGTCTCATAGGTAGCAAGGCTTTGATCTGACAAGGTATCGGGCAGATGCAGCGTCAGACGGTCCGGCGCGATGCCCATCGCATGGGCCAGCAACACCCGCGCATCGCGAGCGGCGGTTTCGATGCCTGCGGCCTGCAAGCGGGGCAGCGCAGCGCGCAGCGCCTCGTTTGCGGTCATCCTTCCATCTCTGCCAGTTTGGCGGCCTGATCATGCGCCACCAGCGCCTCGACCACCTCGTTCAGATCGCCCTGCATGATCTGGCCCAGCGAATAAAGTGTAAGGTTGATGCGATGGTCGGTCATCCGGCCCTGCGGGAAGTTATAGGTGCGGATGCGTTCCGACCGGTCGCCAGAGCCAACCTGCGCCTTGCGATCCGCCGCGCGGGCATCATCGACGCGGGCGCGTTCCAGATCGTAAAGCCGGGCGCGCAACACTTGCATTGCCATTTCGCGGTTACGGTGTTGCGATTTTTGCGCCGAGGTCACGATTATACCGGTGGGCAAGTGGGTGATCCGCACCGCAGAGTCGGTGGTGTTGACGTGCTGCCCGCCTGCCCCCGACGCGCGCATGGTATCAATACGGATGTCGCTGGGCGGGATCACAAGATCAACCTCTTCGGCCTCTGGCAACACAGCGACGGTGGCGGCAGAGGTGTGGATGCGGCCTTGCGCTTCGGTTTCCGGCACCCGCTGCACGCGGTGAACGCCGGATTCGAATTTTAGCTTGGCGAACACGCCTTCGCCTTCGATATGCACCGAGACATCCTTGATGCCACCAAGTTCGCTGTCCTGCTGTTCAAGGATTTCGAATTTCCAGCCCATCTTTTCGGCGTAACGCTGATACATCCGCAACAGATCGGCGGCGAAAAGGGCGGCTTCGTCGCCGCCGGTGCCGGGACGGATTTCCAAAATCGCAGGGCGCGCATCGGCGGCATCTTTGGGCAGCAAGGCGATTTGCAGCCGCTGCTCCATTTCCGGGATGCGGGCCTTCAGGCGCGGCAGTTCTTCTTCCGCAAGGCTTTTCATCTCGGGGTCGGCCAGCATGATTTCGGCTTCGGCCAGATCATCCAGCGCCCGGCGGTAAGCGGTGATTTCATCTGCCACCGGCTTCAGATCGGAATATTCGCGCGACAAAGCGGCGATTTCGGCAGGGCTTGAGCCTGCGTTCAGCTTTGCTTCGAGAAATTCGAAGCGCTGGGTGATCTGGGCGAGTTTGTCTAACGGAACCATGGCAGCGGTTTGAAGAAAACC
>JAHEDL010000525.1 GCA_024641255.1 Pseudorhodobacter sp. | reverse complement strand
GATGAAACGGCCGTTGTGGCAAAAGCTTGCCCCAATGACGCCCGATGCCGCCTCTAGATCGCCATGCGTCAACCCGGCCCAAGCCGCCGGAAGATCGGCCCGCAGCGCAAAGCCTTCATCCGCGCGGCGAATGCCCGCCACGCACCAATCTTGTTGCCGTGGGTGCACCACGAACAGCAGATGATCTGCCTGCGCCTTTACCACGGCAGGGCGGAACGGCATGCCCATCGGCAGTTCAAGAATACGGCCTTGGCCCGCGTCAACGATGGCCTGATGCACCAAAGCTTCGGCCCGCAATTTTGCCGCACTGCGCGCGACGCGGGCTTCGACAAAGCTGCGCGCAATCGAAAGCGCGGTGTTGAAGGTGCGATCTTCGGCCTCTGGGTCGGTGTCGTCAAACACCGGTTTCAAGGTTTCCAGCAGCCCCGGCAGGGTCATGCCCGAAAGCAAGCCCGCCTCTGACAGGTTAAGCGCGCCGTTGTCGACCAGATCGACCGGCAGCACAAAACCCTGATCAAAAGAGGCGTGAACGGTGTCAAGATTGCCTTCCGGCACACCGCTTGCCGCCAGATAGGCGCGCCCAAAGTGTTTCCAGATCAGGCCGAATGAACTGTAGGGCCGACCGTCTTCGCGCAGCGGTGCGCCACGCTGATGGTGATCAAAGATCTGAAGATCGGCGTCGTAAGACCCGCCAACATCATAAATGATCCGGTCAGCTGCCGGAGTGATCCATTCTGACGCCCGGCTGCGCACAAGGCTGGCGTGCGGGAAAAGCCGGGTCAGGATGACGCTGGACAGGACTTCATCGGCGTGAAACCCACCCGAGTGGGTAACCAGAAACTGCACGGACATGGCGAACTTACCTTTGTTATGGGGTGATCCGCACTGATCCTGCGGCGGGGGCGGACGGCTTAGGCGGCGCGGCTTGCACGTTTTGCAAAGATTTTCTGCCAGCCAGCAACAACCTCTTCCGAGACATAAAGCAGTCCGGCCACGTCTTCGACGGGCAGGCCGTCAGACAACAAAAGCAGGGCATTTGCCATGCGGGCCTGCAAAACATCCGCAGATTTGCTTTGCAGGGCCTTCATCAGCATGGTTTGGTCTTCGGTCGATAGGGTTATATTGGTCATCTTCTCGGGGGTATTTGTTAATCTGAACCGTGCGATTGCCACATTGGCAAGGCGGCGGCAACGGCATGTCTGGGCTGATTGGTGTCTTGGCTGCGTTACAGCGGCTTTTTGCCTGTGTAGCCCATAAAATTTGCGATGCGGTGGTTTGGGCCTGGTTCCAATATGGCGCCAGGTGTTTGCCGCTGTGACGTAGCGCAGCTTACTGACGCCCGCCTTGCCCTCGTGCGGCCTTAGACAGCACAACACTTTTTGCGACCAATCCCGATTTACGGATTGGTCGCATTGTTCCCGGCAATGTGCGGTTCAGCGGTCATATAGTGACGTGCTGAAGCACAGCTCAATCGTCGCCCATCGTTACACCCGGATAGAATGGCAGCGTCCGTAACCGGATTTTGGTCAGTTTTGCGTAGGCGTTTGCAACCGCTGGGGCGACACAAGGCACGCCCGTTTCGCCCACACCACCCGGTGCCGCATTGCTTTCAACGATCTTGACGCTGATCAATGGCATCTGGCGTAGCTTAAGCACCGGATAGCGATCAAAGTTGCTGACCGATGGCTTGCCTTGCGCGAAGGTGACTTGATTCCACATTGCGGCGGTCAGGCCGTGCGCGATACCGCCTTGCAACTGGGCTTCGATAGAGTCTGGGTTGACCGCGATTCCGCAGTCTATGGCGACGAACACCTTGTTTACTTTGATCTTCTTCGATGAGTCCAAGGAAACTTCGGCAACCATGGCGATATAGCTGCCAAACCCTTTCAGGAAGGCAACGCCGCGGGCATTGCCGGTTGCGGGCGCTTTTGCCCATCCGCTTAGGGTTTCAACGGCTGTCAGAACGCCCAAGGCACGGGCGTCGCCGCCCGTCAGCAAGGTTTTGCGGAACGCCATGCCATCTTTTCCGGCGGCAAGCGCAAGTTCGTCGATGGCGCTTTCGACCGCAAAGGTGTTGTAAGATTCGCCAACCGACCGCCAGTAGCCCAGCGGAATGTCTGTCGGCAAAGGCACATATTCAATACGCCGCGCAGCCATTGCGTAGGGCAGGTTGATTGCACCAGCCACGGCACCGCTATCTTCGGGGTTTGCGCTGCTGACTTGACCGCGTTGCAAGCTGATCGAGGGCGAGACATTTCGGTAAATCAGGCCAGAAATACCGCCGTTTGCATCCAGCCCGGCCTGCACGCGCATGGTAGAGCAGGGGCGGTATTTGTCATTCTGGAAGTCTTGTTTGCGCGACCATGTCAGCTTGACTGGCTTGCCAATCGCCTTCGAAATGTTGATCGCCTGCGCGACGTAATCGGCTTCGATCTTACGCCCAAAACCGCCGCCCAAGAACGTGGTGTGGACGGTGATTTGATCAGCTGAAAGGCCGGTGATGGCTTGCGCTGTCGGGATGATGAATTGCTGCCCTTGGGTTGGCACCCAAATTTCGCAAGATGTGGGGGTGACAGATGCGGTGCAGTTCAGCACTTCCATGCAGGCATGCGCCAAGAACGGCAAGTTATAGATCACGTCGATTTTGCGCGTTGCGGTCTGCGGGGCAGGGCTGCCGACAGTTTCGGCAACAAATGTGGTCGCCGTTGGCGATTTGGCCAGCGTTTGCGCGGTGGCAAGCAGCTTCGCAGAGTCGATCACATTCAGGTTGGTGGGCAAATTCCAGACCACCGATGTGCCCAACGAGTTGGCTACTTTCATCGCCGTCCAGGTGTCATTGGCCACAACGCCAACGGCATTGCCAAGATTGACCAAGGTGGCACCGGATTTGCTGGCAGGCATCGATTTCACGGTGCCGCCAAGCGTCGGGCAATGCAGAACGGTTGCATGCATCATGCCGGGAACGCGGACATCCATCCCGAAAATCG
>JAHEDL010000514.1 GCA_024641255.1 Pseudorhodobacter sp. | reverse complement strand
AGAACTGAAAGGTCAGCAGGTGATCGGCTCTGTCCTCGTTGTTTGCATCGGTAATATTTGCCGCTCTCCGGTTGGAGAGCGGGTATTACAGGCGCAGGTGCCGAAAATAACTGTAACCTCCGCTGGTCTTGGCGCGCTTGTTGGCCACGACGCTGACGAAACCGCCCGCGATGTGGCGGCACAGAACGGCGTCAGCCTTGACGGACATATCGCGCGGCAGTTCACGGCCGAACTCGCCGCGACTCAGGATTTGATCTTGGTGATGGAGCCGAAACATCGGCAAGAAATCGGCCGGATTTCACCGCATCTGCTCGGCAAAACCATGCTGTATGATCACTGGACAGAAGCAAAAGGCATTGCCGACCCCTATCGTTTGTCACGAGAGTTTCACGAATTGACTTATGTAAAGATTGAAGCCGCCGGAAAAGCTTGGGCTGCTAGATTAGCGAAGACCAAGTGAAAGATAGTATGGCACAGACCGGAAGTGAAAAGGCTGTATTGGTGTCCGAAGAAACGGATACAATTGATATCGGTCGGATTTTTTCGCAACTTTGGGCAAGCAAATCCCTGATTGGGATATGTGTCGGGGTTGGGATATTCCTTGGGCTTTTCATATATTCCATCAGCCCAAAGACATATCAGGCCGACGCGCTGTTGCAGCTTGAAAGCCAAAGCTCGCAAATGGGCCTGCCGATGGCGATGCTTGGCTTGGGTGGTGGCGGCCCGCAATCAGCTACCGAGATTGAAATTATCAGATCGCGTCTGGTTTTGGGGCAAGCCGTTGCGGCGCTTAACCTTGATTGGATGGCGCGTCCGGTATTGATGCCGATCATCGGCGTTGCAGTGCAACGATATGATATGCCCATCCCGGATTTTTGGTTTTTCCGTGCCTATGCGCGTCGGGCAGAACGCATTTCTCTGGATCTTCTTCAGGTTGAACCTGATTGGATTGGCAAGCCGATGCGGCTAACGATCACCGGAGAGGGAACTTTCAACGTTGAATTGCCCACCGGGACCGTGCTGTCGGGCCGCGTTGGCGAAACTTTGAACGACGCCGATAAAACCTTCGGATTGCGGGTTGCCGATTTGGTCGGCAGTGTCGGGCGGCAATTTGTCATCATGCAGCGCGATGAACTCGATGTTCTGGACGCGCTGCAAAATAGCCTGATGGTTGGCGAAAAATCCCGCGGATCGGGCATTTTAGAGCTTAAGTATCGCGCAAGCAGCGACATCGAAGCACAGCGCGTTCTTAACGCTATTTCAGATGCTTATGTGAAACAGAATGTGTTGCGTCGTACCGCCAATGCCGACAACGGTCTGCAATTTCTTGACTCGCAACTGACCATCGCCGAACAGAATGTGCGTAAAGCGCAGGAAGAGCTGACCGAATATAGCCGTAAATCAAAGGTTCTTGATCTTAGTTTCGAAAGCAACACGCTTTGGACCCAGACAGAGCGTGTTAATACTGCGTTGCAAGAGCTTCAGGTGCAAGAAGACGATATTAAGCAGCGCTACACAATCAACCATCCTGTGTATCAAAAGCTTTTGAACAACCGTGCGCATCTTGAAAAACAACTGGCAGATTTGCAAAAAGAAGCCGAGCGTCTGCCAGAAACACAGCGCAATGTGTTGACCATGACCCGCAAGCTGGAACTTGCGCAGGACGCTTACCTTGAATTGCAAAAGCGGGCGCAAGAAGCCGAAGTGATGCGGGCAAGCACAATTGGCTCTGTGCGGGTTGTTGATCTTGCGCATGGCGCCGAACGGCCTGTAGCCCCGCGCGGTTCCTTAATTCTTGTGGTTACGACACTTTTAGGCGGGCTGATTGGTGTCGCCTTGGTTTTGGTGCGCGCTTGGCTGCGTCGCGGGGTCCAAAGCGCAAAGCAGATCGAAGCGCTCGGCATGCCAGTTTTTGCCACGGTGAACTATGTGCCACTGTCTGACTCCAAGCGGAACAAAAAAGGCGAAGACCAAAGTATCGTCGCTCTGACTGACCCGACTAATATTGCAGTTGAAGCGTTTAGATCTTTGCGCACCAGTCTGCATTTCGGGATGCTGGACGCCACAACGAATTCGTTGGTTGTCACCAGTTCTGCACCCGGCGTTGGCAAAAGCTTTTCATCGGTCAATTTGGCAACGGTAATGGCGCAAGGTGGCCAGCGCGTTTGTCTGATAGACGCCGATATGCGCCGTGGCCATTTGCGTAAATTCTTCAAGCAGCCAAAGAAAGGCCCCGGCCTTGCTGATTATCTGGCCGAAGTCAAAACGCTGGATGAGGTTCTGATCAAGACGCCGGTTGAGGGGCTTTCTGTCATTTGCGCGGGGGCTTATCCACCAAACCCTGCAGATCTTTTGGTGCGGCCGCGCATGCACGAATTGCTGCGTTTGCTGAATGAACGCTTTGATATGGTGATCCTTGATGCGCCGCCGGTATTGGCGGTCACGGATGCCGTGCTTATGGGCCGCATTGCTGGTGGAATTTTGCTAATTGCGCGTCATGACATGACACCAATTGGCGAAATAGAGGCCACGAAGCGCATGTTGGAGGCTGCCGGCCTAAAAGTTACCGGTGCTGTGCTGAACGGTTTTGACCCCAGCAAGGTGGTTGGTGGCGATTCCTACAGCTATCGCTATGATTACAAATCGCACAGCGATTGACGCTGTTTTAGCAGCGATGGCACCCGGTGTTATGTGCCGTGTTTGAATGGTCGGCGCGCTTTTGCGCGACGGCCATTATAATCGCCGTCCGCCGCCTTGCCCGACCTAACCGATTAATCTGAAATTCAGAATCTCCGCTAGGGTTTTGCTTTCTGCCTAAGGCCAAGGCTGGTCAGGACATGCTGACGATATTTCGCCGGCGTTGCCAAAGTACGCCCAACGGCGCGGGCAAAACCGCTTGCCGCCACCATAGCCGAAGGCGCCATTGCCACGGCGTCAACTTTGCGCCGCATCGCTTGTCCAACCGAAAACTTCACCAGCTTGCCTTCGCG
>JAHEDL010000507.1 GCA_024641255.1 Pseudorhodobacter sp. | reverse complement strand
GGATGATGCAGCGTCAGGCTTTCGGCGTGCAGCATAAGGCGCGGAAATTCGCGGGCTTTTCCTGTGGCATAGATCGGGTCGCCCAAGATCGGGCAGCCCATTGCCAGCATATGCACCCGCAGTTGATGGCTGCGCCCGGTCAGCGGAAACAGCCGGACGCGGGTGGTTTCGGCATCGCGATCAATGACCTTCCAATCGGTCTGCGCCGGGCGGCCGTTGACATGATCGACCATTTGGCGCGGCCGATTTGGCCAATCTGCGCAAAGCGGTAGATCGACATGGCCCGCGTCTGGCGTCAGGTGACCCCAGACGCGGGCGACGTAAGTCTTTTTCGCGCGGCGTTTTTCAAACTCTTGTCCCAGAAACCCTTGCGCCTGTTTGGTGCGGGCAAAGATCATCACGCCCGAGGTGTCACAATCCAGCCGATGCACCAGAAGCGTGTCCCAATGCGCCGCCTGCAGGCGCGATACCAGACAATCGGCCCGGCCTTCCAGCTTGCCGGGCACCGACAACAGGCCCGACGGTTTGTTCGCCACGATGATCTGATCGTCTTGAAACAGGATTTCAAGCGGCACGTCAGGCGGATTGTAAACGAAGTCGGGGATCATACGATCTGGTGGCCCGCAGCCGTCAAACAGGCCGCCAAATGGCGGATATGGTCGGGCCCAACATCGCAGCACCCGCCAACAATCGTTGCGCCCATTTCAACCCAAGCCATTGCGAAATCGGCGTATTTTTCTGGCGTCAGATCGTGGCGATGCGTCAGCTCTTTGACCGTTGGCGCGTCTTTCAGGAAGTTGCCCGAAATATGGGTAAAGCCGTTGGCATAGGCACCGAAGGGCAGGCCCAAGGTTTTCAGGCCAGCCAAAGCGTCGGCCATCGCCTCTGGCACAGAGCAGTTCGCCAAGACTGCCGCCACCGGATAGGCGTTGATAACGCGCGCCAGATCGGTGACAGGTTCACCCGACCGCAACAGTTTGCCGTTGTGATCATCGACCGAAATCGAAAGCCAAACCG
Organism: Pseudorhodobacter sp.; assembly: GCA_024641255.1. Lineage (GTDB taxonomy): Bacteria > Pseudomonadota > Alphaproteobacteria > Rhodobacterales > Rhodobacteraceae > Cypionkella. The sequence continues at coordinate 1,978 of JAHEDL010000507.1, read as the reverse complement.
GCTTGCCTGCCGCCTGCGCGCCCGCTGCGGCACCTTCGCACATTTCGATGGATGCCATGGTTTCGCACAGAATCATATCAACATGGGCACCTAAGATACGGGCGATCTCGGCGTATTTTGGTGCTGCGATCTCGACCGGCTGTGTCAGGTCAGGGCGATAGCTTGCGGCCAGCGGCCCCATCGAACCAGCAATCCGGCCCGTGCCGAAAGCCGCGCGGGCTTCGTGCGCTTCGGCCAAGGCGCGCAGGTGCAGCGCGTGAAACATCGGGTCCAGCCCGAAACGCTCTAGCCGATCATGGTGAATGGCATAGGTGTTGGTGGTGGCCACGGTGGCCCCGGCGGCAAAGTAATCGGCGTGGATGTCGCGCACCATGCCGGGATGGTCCAGCATCACGCGGGTCGCCCACAGCGGCGTTGGTTCATCGCCAGACCGCGCCACAAGTTCCTGGCCCATGCCACCGTCAAGAAGGGTAATCGCCGCCATCGTTCACTCCGCCAGAAGAAGACGAGCCGCAAGGCCCGCAAAAAGCACCGCCGCGACCTTGTTCAACAGGCCCAGCTTTGCCCCGATAACATGCCCGGCGCGCCCTGCCAAATAGCCATAGCTGACGGTGATCGCGGTGCCGGTCAAACCGAAGATGCTACCCAGAAACACGATCTGCAGCCAGACAGGCCCAAGCGCCGGGTCAACAAATTGCGGCAGAAACGCCAGTATGAACAGGATCGGTTTTGGGTTCAGCATATTGGTCAACGCGCCTTTGCGCAGCGCCGCCCAACCGCTTTGCACTCCCTTACCGGGTTGTGCAGCACCGCTGTCGTTCCAGCTTTTCCAAGCAATATAAAGCAGATAGGCTCCGCCTGTGTATTTGATTGCGGCCAAAGCCTCTGGGTGGGCGGCGATCAGTGCCGACAGGCCAAGCGCCGAAAGTGCGACGTGCCAAAGCGCGCCAAGGCCCACGCCCAAACCGGCCATAACCCCGGCACGCGGTCCGCCTTGCAGGCCCGACGCGGTGGCGAAGAACACATCTTGGCCCGGTGTCAGATTAACAATCAAGCCGCCGCCGACGAAAGCCGCCAAGTGATCTAGCGGTATGTTTTCTATCGTTTCCAACATGTTAGGGCTTTGGCTCTGCTTCCGTGCTGTAGTAGTCGCCCGCGTCTTCGGTGAACCAATGTTCGGTAATCTGCAGCCCGGTCGGGCCGTCTAGCGCGCCTGCTGCGACGCTGATCCGGTCTTCGCCGGTGGGTTGCCAGAACAGGCTAGAGCCACAGTTCTGGCAAAACCCGCGCCGCGCCTCGGGCGACGATTGAAACCAGCGCAGTCCGGCGGCTTCGGTCAGGTGAAACCGGTCTAGCGGCACGGCCGTTGCTGCCCAGAAATGCCCTGAAGTTTTGCGACATTGGCTGCAATGGCAGGCGATTACCGCGCGCAGCGGTTCATCAAGCGTGAAGCGGACCTGGCCGCAAAGACAACTGCCGTTCATTTTGCATCCTTGAAAACTTCGGCCAGCAGCGGCACCAGCCAGTCTTCATCGGCTTGGCTGAAGGCGGCGGGGGTGTTGCTGTCAATATCCAGAACGCCCAGCAGGGTTCCGGCGCCGTTCCAGACCGGCAGCACCAATTCGGATTTGGTGCTGGACGAACAGGCGATATGGCCCGGAAACGCATCGACATCCGGCACGTTCTGCACTGTGCCGGTGCGGGCGCAGGCACCGCAGACGCCGCGCGAAAACGGGATGACCAAGCAGCCATGGCCGCCCTGATAAGGCCCAATTTTCAACAGGTTGGGTTCGGTGACGCGATAGAACCCCGTCCAATCGGCAAAGGGGTGGGCATGGTGAATTTCGCAAGCGACCGTCGCCATCAGCGCGACGGTATCCGTCTCGCCATGCGTCAGTGCGCGGATGCTGTTGATGATGTCTTGCATGTCAATACCCCAAGGCGCAGCCGTCTTTGCGTGGGTCGGAAGCGCCGACCA
>JAHEDL010000489.1 GCA_024641255.1 Pseudorhodobacter sp. | reverse complement strand
CTCTTTCATCGCCGAGATTTTCAGCGCCTGCGCCGGGAATTCTTCGGCCAATCCGTGCGGGGTGTGTGACATCGGTGTCTCCTTCTTCCTGTTCGCCTGCGACCCTAGGCCACGCGACAGGCCGCCCCCTTGACCCAGATCAAACCGCGCCAATTTCTTGGGCGAAAGTTGAAATGGCGAAAATTCGCCACCTCAACCCGTTGATATTTATCAACTCTGCGCCCGGCGCCGCCGCGACCTAGCGTTGCTGCGTCTGCCAGTTCGGGTTGATCACCGGCTGCAGATTCGACTTCGGCAAGCGCCGCCCAAGAATGTGATCGGCAGCCTTTTCACCGGTCATAATCGACGGACCGTTCAGGTTGCCGTTGGTCACCTGCGGGAAGATCGAACTGTCGGCAACCCGCAGCCCTTCGACGCCAATCACCCGACATTCGGCATCCACCACCGCCATCGGATCATCGGCGCGGCCCATCCGGCAGGTACCGCAGGGGTGATAGGCCGATTCGACATGCTCTTTCAGGAAAGCATCCAGCTCGGCGTCGCTTTGCAGGTTCATCCCCGGCTGAATTTCGGCCTTCACATGGCCCTTCATCGCCGGTTGTTCGAAAATCTCGCGCGTCAGGCGGATACAGGCGCGGAAATCTTCCCAGTCGCTGGGGTCCGACATATAGTTGAACAGGATCTTCGGCGCATCCTTGGGGTTGGCCGACCGCAACGTCACCGCGCCACGCGATTTGCTGCGCATCGGCCCGACATGCACCTGAAACCCGTGCCCGCCCGCAGCGGCCTTGCCGTCATAGCGCACGGCGATCGGCAGGAAGTGATATTCGATGTCAGGATATTCCACCCCGGCCTTGGTGCGGATGAACGCACAGCTTTCAAACTGGTTCGACGCGCCCAACCCCTTGCCGGTGAACAACCACTGCGCCCCCACCAGCGCCTTGCCCCACAGGTTCCAGTATTTATACAGCGTGATCGGCTTTGCGGCCTGATATTGCATGTAAATTTCAAGGTGGTCTTGCAGGTTTGCCCCCACGCCGGGACGATCCGCCACCACCTCGATGCCATGCGCACGCAAGGCCGCCGCATCGCCGATGCCCGACAGCATCAGGATCTTGGGCGAGTTGATCGACGACGCCGCCACAATCACCTCTGCCGCCGCGCGGATCACTTCGATCTTGCCGCCGCGTTCAATCTCGACGCCAACGGCCCGGCCATTTTCAATCACCACCTTGCGGGCAAAGCCCTTCACCAAGGTGACATTGCCCTTTTTCAGCGCCGGTTTCAGGTAAGCATTGGCCGCCGACCACCGCTGCCCCTTGTAAATCGTCGCCTCCATTGCGCCGAAGCCTTCTTGCGCCTGGCCGTTGTAATCTTCGGTCACCGGATAGCCGGCCTGCTTGCCCGCGTTGATAAACGCGTTGAACAGCGGATTTTTGCGCGGTCCGCGCGTGATGTGCAGCGGGCCAGAATTGCCCCGGAAAGACGTATCACCCGACGCGGTATCTTCGGCACCGTGCCAGTTTTCCATCCGCTTGAAATACGGCAGCACATCAGAATACGACCAGCCCTGCGCACCCATCGCTTCCCAGGTGTCATAGTCTTTGGCGTGACCGCGCACATAGACCATGCCGTTGATCGAAGACGACCCGCCCACCACCTTGCCACGCGGCGTCGCCAACCGGCGCCCACCCAGATGCGGTTCAGGTTCCGACTGAAAGCCCCAGTCGTAGATCCCCATGTTCATCGGATACGACAGCGCCGCCGGCATCTGGATGAACGGGCCACGGTCCGACCCGCCCTGTTCGATCACCACCACCTTTTTGCCCGCTTCGCCCAGCCGGTAAGCCATAGCCGAACCTGCCGAACCAGAGCCGATGATTACATAATCCGCCGTCATATTTCAGTCCTTTGAAGCGCGTCGCAGCCCCGCAAGCGGGATGGGTGGAAAGCCGAAGGGTCGATCAGTAAGGCGCGTCAACCGGCCCCATGCCGACGTAGACGCTTTTCACCTGTGAATAGTGTTCAACCGCCGCATGGCCGTTTTCACGCCCAACGCCCGAAGATTTCGCGCCACCAAACGGCGCTTCGACCGGGGTCAGGTTATAGGCGTTGATCCAGCAAGTTCCGGCCTGCAAAGCAGAAATTACCCGATGCGCCCGCGTGATGTCGGCGGTAAACACCCCCGCCGCCAGACCGAACTCGGTATCATTCGCCCGTGCCACCGCTTCGGCTTCGGTGTCGAAATCCAACACCGCCATCACCGGCCCGAACACTTCTTCCCGCGCGATCGTCATGGCGTCGGTCACGTCGGCAAACACCGTCGGCTGCACATAATAGCCGGTGTTCAGCGCTGCACGTCCGCCGCCGCAGACCAAAGTTGCGCCTTCGGCCTTGGCGGTTTCGATATAGGCCAGCACCTTGTCCAATTGCGCCGCCGATACCAACGGCCCCATCTGGGTGGCTTCGTCCAACGGGTCGCCCAGCAAGATCGCAGCGCTGCGCGCCGCCAACCGCTCAAGGAACTTCGCCTTCAGGCCCTTTTGCACAAACACCCGTGTGCCGTTGCTGCACACCTGCCCGGCGGAATAGAAATTCCCCAGCATCGCAGCACCTACCGCATCTTCCACGCTGGCGTCATCAAACACCAAAATCGGGGATTTGCCGCCCAATTCCATCGTCACATGCCGCACGCCTGCCGCCGCTGCCGCGTAAACCTTTTGCCCCGTCGGCACCGAGCCGGTCAGCGAAACTTTCGCCACCCGCGGGTCTGTCACCAGCGCACCGCCAACCGCACCGCGCCCCTGCACCACGTTGAACAGGCCCGCAGGCAGACCGGCTTCGATGAAAATTTCCGCCAGTTTCAGCGCGCCCAGCGGCGTCACTTCCGACGGTTTGAACACCATCGCATTGCCCAAAGCCAAGGCAGGCGCCGATTTCCAGCACGCGATCTGGCTGGGATAGTTCCACGCCCCGATGCCCACGCAAACGCCCAGCGCCTCGCG
>JAHEDL010000487.1 GCA_024641255.1 Pseudorhodobacter sp. | reverse complement strand
GCAGCACCCGGTGGCGTGCGGACCTCGGTGGCGTTTTCTACGTCGAACCGCTGGAAAGAGCTGGACCTTGACCGCGAACATGGGGTGATCCGGTCGGCCAAGCACGCGTTTTCGAAAGACGGCGGGTTGGCGGTGCTGAAAGGCAATATCGCACCCGATGGCTGCATTGTGAAAACCGCAGGCGTTGACGATTCCATTCTGGTGTTCTCGGGCCCCGCGCGGGTGTTTGAGTCGCAAAACGCCGCGGTCGAAGCGATCTTGTCGAACTGGATCAAAGAAGGCGACGTAGTGGTGATCCGTTACGAAGGGCCGAAGGGCGGGCCAGGGATGCAGGAAATGCTGTACCCGACCTCGTATCTGAAATCCAAAGGTCTGGGCAAAGCCTGTGCACTGTTGACCGATGGCCGGTTCTCGGGCGGGACCTCGGGTCTGTCGATTGGTCACGTGTCGCCCGAAGCGGCTTCGGGTGGTTTGATCGGGTTGGTTCAGGAAGGCGACCGGATCGAGATCAACATTCCGGCGCGCAGCATCCATCTGGCGGTGCCAGAGGCCGAATTGGCCGCGCGTCGTGTGGCGCAAGATGCCGCTGGCTGGAAGCCTGCCAAGGCGCGTCCGCGCAAGGTAAGCCAAGCGCTGCGGGCCTATGGGTTGTTTGCAACTTCTGCCGCCACAGGTGCGGTGCGTCAGTTGCCCGGCGAATAAGCCATTACGGTTGAATTTTAGGTGGACCGGCGGCCTTTGGGCCGCCGGTTTTTCTTTGGCCTAGGCTAGGGTTTCGATTTTCACCTGATCGAATTTCCCAATCAGCGCTTGGACGGCGGCTTTATCGTCAAGCAGGCAGGCGGTGGTTGATAGCGCATCGGCAAGGGCTGCTTGCGGTGCCGAAATTGACACCAGTTGCCATGTCGCCGGGGCAGGGGTGCCGGTGCGTGGGTTCAGGATATGGCCAACCTTGCCCGCCTGATCGAAGGTGGTGCCAAGCGCTGCCGACGACGCCAAGGCGCGGTTGACCAAAGGCACGTCACCGCCGGTTGTCAGCTGCACCGGCCATGCGGCACCGTCGGGCATAGACCCCAGTGCGCGAAATTCGCCCGTATTGACAAGAATGTTGTCAAGCCCTTCGGCGCGCAATTGATCGGCGATGCGGTCGGCGATGAAGCCCTGCGCGATGCCGTTCAGGGTCAGCGCCATGTCGGGGGCAAGGCGGATGGCCTCTTCATCAAACGTCACATTCTGCCAGCCGACCTGCGTTTGGGTTTTGCGCAGGTCTTCGGCGGTTGGGGCGGTGCCTGCGGCAAAGCGGTTGGCATAAAGTGCCCAAAGCGGCTGAATGCTGGGGTCGAAAAGGCCGTTGCTTGCGGCATGGATCTGGCTGCTGAGTGCCAGACATTGCAAAAGTTCGAACGGCGGTGCGGTCAGGATGCCGTCTTGGTTCAGACGGGCAAGGGCAGAGTCGGCTTTATAAAGGCTGAAGATCGCCTCGAGCCGTGCGATTTCTGCCGCCGCGCGCGTGGTGATCGCTTCGGCATCGGGATGGTCTATCAAGATGCGGGCTTCGGCACCCAAAGCCTGACCACGCCAGTCGTAAAGGCCCGTGGCGCGGGCGGGAAGGGCGGCAAGGCCAGCCCCTGCAGCAGAAATCGCAATGAAGCGACGGCGGGTTAGCATGTGCATGTCAGCCTCCAACCTTTGTGCCCAGCTTTTTCAGGCGGGCGGCATAATCTTCGTCGGTGTCGCCCGCGTCCGCGACGGGGGGCGTCACATCATTTTGCGGAATTTGATCAAGCGCCATCACCCGACCACCGTGTTCGTCGACGAAGGCCATGGCTTTGGCCGGGTCTTTGAAGGGAACCAGTTCTGCGACGCCCATGCCGCCCATCATGTCAGAGCCGACAACAAAGATAACGTCCGACAACGGCACCCAGTTGCCCGTGCCGGGATTATCCCAACTGGGGGCGGCGCCCATGTCGTTGACATAGATCGCGGTGATGGTGTGCGATTGTTCGGGCATGCGTTTATAGGCCACAACGTCGCGGACCTGACTAAAGAACAGCGGCGCGCCCGGCAGGCCTTCAAGATGAACCTGACCTTTCGGGCCGGGATGTTCCAGCACGTTCATCTGGCAATAATAGCCAACGGTTTGGGCTGTCATCTCGACCGGTTGCGGCAGGGCTGCGCTGTCTTCCCGGCAAGCGGCAAGCAGCAAGATCAAGGCAAGGGCGCGTTTCATGGGGTCACCTTTTTGAAGGCGGCGATGGCAAGGGCAAGGGCGGCCAGCGGCCATAGTGCGATGGAAAGCAGCGACTGCCACGCCGGGATGGTGTTGGCGGCACCGGATACACCGGCGGCGGCGGCGGTCGCATCGGATGCGGCAAGGTTGTAAAGCCGGAAGGCGTCGGCCGGGTTGGCCAGCAGCGCATAGGGGAACACATCGGTGGTAAAGCGGCCGCCATTGTCGGCCACCACGGCGGCCAGCAGGCCCAGATCGAAAAGAACGATCAGCACCAACCACAGCGCAATCGCAAGGCCCGCAGCACCTGAGGGGCGCCGCGACAGGGCAGAAATGGCGTAGCCAGTGCCAAGGAAGGTCGCGCCCAACAGCAAGGACGACCACACCAGCCGCCACAAGGCAGGCAGGCCCGCAGTGGCATTGCGGTCAACCGCAATCGCTGCAACCGCCGCAACGCCGTAACCGGCGATGATGGCAAGCGCCAGAATGGCAAGGTGCGCCAGAAGTTTGCCGACCAACACTTCGCCGCGCGACACCGGATAGGTCAACAGCAAGGGCAGTGTGCCGCGTTCAACCTCGCCCGCAACGGCATCAAATGACATCAGCAAGGCGACCAGCGGCACCAGATAGACCGACAGGCTGGTCAGGCTGGCGACTGTAACCGACAACCGATCCGCCCCCAAAGCGCCGCTTGGGGCAGAGCCGGCAGCGGAAAGCACCATGGAAAACAGCACCATCATTGCCATGGCGATGGCGACCCAGCGGTTGCGAAAGCCAA
>JAHEDL010000484.1 GCA_024641255.1 Pseudorhodobacter sp. | reverse complement strand
CGAAGGCTATTGGTCGGTGGGCATGGTCGCCACCAAGCCCAAGGGCGAAATTGCCGCCAAACTGCCCGAAGGCAATGGCATGATCGCGGTATTCATCGGGCTTACGCCGATGACCTCGGGATTTTTGGTGTTTGTGCCTGAACGCGATGTCATCCCGCTGGATATGAAAGCCGACGAGGCGGTGAAGTTGATCGTCTCGGCCGGTCTGGTCTATCCGGTGGCAAAAGAAACCCTGACTGGCGTGCTTGGCAAATAGAAAAGCGTTAACAAAGGCTGAAGCTGCGCTTCCAAGCCTTTGTTATCGTTATACTCTTCCCGCTGTCGCACTGACGGACACTCAAAGCGCCGTCCAGCCGCCATCCACCGAAATCGTGGTGCCAGTCACCTGGTCAGCCGCAGCCGAACACAGATAAACCGTGGTGCCGCCGATCTGTTCCACCGTCGCAAACTGCCGCGACGGCTGGCGCAGCAGCATCACCTCGCGGATCACGGTGTCACGGTCCATGCCGTGCACCTTCATCTGATCCGGGATCTGCGCCTCAACCAGCGGGGTCAGAACATAGCCGGGGCAAATCGCGTTACAAGTAATCCCCTGCCCGGCCGTTTCCAGCGCGATGGTCTTCGAAAGCCCCACAACCCCATGTTTGGCCGCGATATAGGCCGACTTGAACGGCGACGCCGTCAACCCATGCGCCGAAGCAATATTGACAATCCGCCCCCATCCCCGCGCCCGCATCCCCGGCAAAGCCGCCGCCGCCGTATGAAACGCCGACGACAGGTTGATCGCCAGGATCTGGTTCCACTTGTCCACCGGAAACTCATCCACCGGCGCCACATATTGGATGCCCGCGTTGTTCACCAGAATATCACAGCCGCCCGCAGCCTCGATCAGCCCCCGACACGCCGCCGCATCCGACATATCCGCCGCAAGATACCGCGCCTCCACCCCATGCCGCGCCGCCAGATCCGCCGCCAGCGCATGATCCTCGGCCCGGTCGGTGAAGCTGTTCAGCACCACATTCGCCCCCGCCCGCGCCAGCTCTTCCGCCACGCCAAGCCCGATGCCCGAATTTGATCCAGTGATGATCGCCGTCTTGCCCTTAAGCATGTCGCCCTCCTTCGCGGTTTCGCGCAAGGCTACATGCTGCGCATGCAAAGAAAAGCGCCAACTATGCTGCAACGCCAAAAAAAACGCCGGCGCAAAGCCGGCGTTAAGTTATTGAGGCAGGTTTCATACAGGCAAGAAACCTATCGAGCAGTAAGCATCTTATAGCCCGCCTCGCGGCTCTCTCCAAGTTAAAAGTTTGAAAAGGCACGAAAGCCCCCGTAATCTGCCCGGCAACAAGAACAGATATTGGGGGATTGTTGCGGCGATGAAGCAGGTTTTTTTCAACGGGCTAAGGGCCGCCAGCGTTGCTGCGCTGCTTATTTCAATGGCAGGAATCGCTGCGGCTGAACCAAAACACGGCATAGCTATGTATGGCGAACCCGCCTTGCCACCGGATTTTGTGTCGCTGCCTTACGCAAACCCCGATGCGCCAAAGGGCGGTAAAATCGTGTTCGGAGAATCAGGCGGCTTCGATTCGCTTAATCCGTTCATCGTCAAAGGCACCGCCCCCACCGGCGTTTCGCTGCTGACGGTCGAGACGTTGTTGGGCCGTTCCTATGACGAACCCTTCTCGCTTTACGGGGTCTTGGCCGAATCGGTCGATACCGACGACGCCCGCTCTTATGTCGAATTCACCCTGCGCGACGGCGCAAAGTTTTCCGATGGCGCGCCGGTAACTGTCGAAGATGTGCTGTGGTCGTTTGAAAAGCTGGGAACCGACGGCAGCCCGCGCTACGCCACCGCGTGGAAAAAGATCGCAAAGGCGGAAAAAACCGGCGACCGGAAGGTGAAATTTACCTTCACCGAACTGGACCGCGAAATGCCGCTGATCCTTGGCCTGCGCCCCATTCTGGAAAAGGCGCAGTGGGAGGGTAAGGATTTCACCGCCACCACTTTGGAGGCGCCCATCGGCTCTGGCCCCTATACCGTGGCCGAGTTTGAACCGGGCAAGTTCATCAGCTTCAAGAAAAACCCAAACTGGTGGGGCAAGGATCTGCCGTTCTACAAAGGCCAGCACAACTTTGACGAGGTGCGCTACGAATATTTTGGCGATGGTGGCGTGGTGTTCGAAGCCTTCAAGGCGGGCGAAATCACCAGCTATCGCGAAGCCAATCCGGCGAAATGGCTGTCAAACTACGATTTCCCGGCGGTGACAGCGGGCGATGTGGTGAAATCTGACATCCCGCATGTGCGGCCATCCGGGATTGACGGTTTCGTGTTTAACACCCGCAAACCGATCTTTGCCGACTGGCGCGTGCGCGAAGCGCTGATTGACGCGTTCAATTTCGAACTGGTGAACCAGACGTTGAACGGCGGCGCGGTGCCACGGATTTGTTCTTATTACTGCAACTCGGAACTTGGAGCCCAACCAGAAACGCCCGCGACGGGCAAGGTGTTGGACCTGCTGACCCCGTTTAAGGACCAACTGCTGCCCGGCGCAATCGAAGGCTATAGCTTGCCGGTTTCGGATGGATCAGAGGCCAATCGCGCCAATCTGCGCAAAGCGACCAAGCTTTTGGAAGAGGCCGGCTGGACGGTGCAGGACGGCACGTTGAAGAATGCCAACGGCGAACCTTTCGCCTTTGAAATCCTGTTGGTGAATGGCGAAGACGACTTTATTGCCGCCGCCAATATCTATGTCGAAGCGTTGAAGCGCCTTGGTATCGACGCCAAGCTTACCACAGTGGATTCCGCCCAGTATAAAGAGCGCACCACCGCCTATGACTTTGACATGACGCATTACATTCGGTCGCTGTCGCTGTCGCCGGGCAACGAACAGATGCTGTATTGGGGGTCGGCTGGCGTGACCGAACCGGGCACCCGCAACTGGATGGGGATGAATTCACCCGCCGCCGAGGCGATGATTCAAACCATGCTGTCGTCGACAGATCGGGCGGATT
>JAHEDL010000481.1 GCA_024641255.1 Pseudorhodobacter sp. | reverse complement strand
CGGGCGGTCGCAGCCGGCATAGACCTTGGTCGAAGGTTTGCCCGCCAGTTCGCAGATGATCCGGCTGTTGCGCTGGGTCAGCGGCAGCGGCACGTTGCCCGCCACCGCCACCACGCCCAGCACCTCGATATCTTCGGGGCTGCCCAGCGCCAGCAAGATGGCAAAGGCGTCGTCCTGGCCGGGGTCGGTGTCGATGATGATCTTGCGAGGGGCGTGGGTCATGGCGGTCTCCTATGCGCCGCATCAAAGAACGCCAAAGCCGCTGATTTGTCTACACGGTCAAAATCAAAAAGCAGGGCAAAGGCCCCGCTTTTCAAAGATATGGTTTGGTTTAAAGGCGCTTAGTTGTCGAAATCGACTTCTTCGATCAGCTTCAGCGCATCGGGCCGCTTTGCCGCCACATCGGACAGCGTCAGCGTATCGGGGGTAAACTCACCCCAGCTTTTCACCAGTTCCGACCGTTCGACACCCGGTTTGACCGGGAATTCGTAGTTGGTTTCGGCGTAGATCTTCTGCGCCTCGTCCGACGACAGCCATTCCATCAGCTTGACAGCGGCATCGTGGTCGGGGGCTGCTTTGGTCAGCGCCACGCCCGAAATGTTCATATGGGTGCCGCCGCCTTCGAACACCGGAAAGTCGATGCGCACCGAATTCGCCCATTCGGACTGTTCCGGGTCGGCCAGCATTTGCCCCAGATAATAGGTGTTGCCCAAGGCGATGTCGCATTCGCCCGCCCAGATTGCCTTGACCTGATCGCGGTCGCCGCCGTCGGGTTTGCGCGCCAGATTGCCTTTCAGCCCTTCAAGCCAGGTCTTGGTATAGGCCGCATCGTGATGCGCCAGCACTGCCGCGGTCAGCGCCACGTTGTAATCATTGGTGAAAGACCGCGTGCACAGCCGGCCTTTCCACTTCGGGTCGGCCAGATCTTCATAGCTGGTGATCTCGCCCGGTTTCACCCGGTCTTTGCTGGCATAGATCACCCGGGCGCGGGTGGTCAGGCCGAACCAATGGTTCGCCGGGTCGCGGAATTCTGCCGGAATATCAGCGGTCAGCACCGCCGAGTCGACCGGTTGGGTGACGCCCGCGTTCACCACTTCGATCAGGCGGGCGATATCGACGGTCAGCACCAGATCGGCGGGCGAGCGGTCACCTTCGGCCACCAGCCGTTCGACCATGCCTTTGTCCACAAAGGCCACGTTCACCGTGATGCCGGTTTCGGCGGTAAACGCATCCAGCAGCGGCTGGATCAGTTCGGGCTGGCGGTGCGAATAGATGTTCACCTCTTCGGCCAAGGCGGGAAGCGCGGTGGCGCCCATGGCAAGCGCAAACAGGGACAGGCGGAGCGACATTGGCTGAGTCCTTTTGTCGGTTATCTGCCGCCCTTAAACATGAGTCTTTTACTTGGGTCAATATCCCGAGTAAATTTATCAGTAATTTTTCGCGCAGCACATTCGCGGGCCTTTGGGCCGCCGCATCAGCCCTGTTTCAGCGCCTTTTCTTCCGCCTTGGCGCGGTTCCACAATGCGTCCATCTCGGCCAGATCGCTGTCGGCCGGGGCCTTGCCCGCATCGCGCAGCCAATCTTCAATCCGCCCGAAACGGCGGGTGAATTTGGTGTTGGCGGCGCGCAGAGCGGCTTCAGGATCTACCTGAAGATGCCGTGCCAAGTTTGCCATAACAAACAACAAATCACCAAATTCTTCGGTGACTTCGTCTTGGGTCAGCTCGGCGCGCGCTTCTACCAATTCGCCGGCTTCTTCGACGATCTTTGCCACCACCTCGTCGGTCGATGGCCAATCAAACCCCACCCGCGCCGCGCGTTTTTGCAGTTTGACCGCGCGGGTCAGCGCCGGCAGCCCCAGCGCCACGCCATCCAGCACCCGCGCAGCACCGCGTTCGGCGGCCTTGATCTTTTCCCAATCCACCGTCTGCTGTTCGGGCGTTTTGTCGCGGGATTCGTCGCCGAACACATGCGGGTGGCGTGCCACCATCTTGTCGGCAATCGCTTTCACCACATCGTCAAAGCCAAACATCCCGGCATCGCGGGCCATTTGCGCATGAAACACCACCTGAAACAGCAAATCGCCCAACTCGCCGGGCAATTCATCCCACGCCTGCCGTTCAATCGCGTCGCCAACCTCATGCGCCTCTTCCAGCGTATAGGGCGCGATGCTGGAAAAAGTTTGCTCGATGTCCCACGGGCAGCCGGTTTTCGGGTCGCGCAAGCGCCGCATGATTTCCAACAACCGCGGCATGCCGCCCTGCGGGTTGCGCACAAGTTGATCGGATATGTCGTCAGAATGGGGCAGGGCCATTGCCGATCCCTTCAAGATAAGATTTGATCAAAGGCGAAGCAAATCAGGAGACCGCAATGCCCGTGCTCAACCGTATCGCCTCTTATGCCGAGGAAATGAAGGGCTGGCGCCGGCATCTGCATGCAAATCCAGAACTCTCGTTCGATTGCCACAACACCGCAGCCTTCATTATTGACCGGCTGAAGGAAATCGGCGTCGATGAAATTCACCCCGGCATCGCCAAGACCGGCATCGTCGCCATCATCAACGGGCAGGGCGACGGCCCCACCATCGGCCTGCGCGCCGATATGGATGCGCTGCCGATCGAAGAGCTGACCGGGGCCGCCTATGCCTCGACCATCCCCGGCAAGATGCATGCCTGCGGCCATGACGGCCATGTCACCATGCTTTTGGGGGCGGCGAAATATCTGTGCGAAACCCGTCGCTTTGCCGGTCGTGTCGCCTTGCTGTTCCAACCCGCTGAAGAAGACGGCGCGGGCGGCATGGTTATGGTGAACGAAGGCGTGATGGACCGCTTCGGCATCGGGCAGGTTTACGGCATCCACAATGCCCCCAACGTGCCGTTCGGGCATTTTCTGACCACGCCGGGGCCGCTGATGGCATCGGTTGACACCGCCTTTGTCTATATCACCGGTCGCGGTGGCCATGGCGCCACCCCGCATGAATGCGTTGATCCGGTGGTTGCGGTTGTGGGCAT
>JAHEDL010000476.1 GCA_024641255.1 Pseudorhodobacter sp. | reverse complement strand
CCGCCATCGCGGCAAATCCCGAACACACAGCCGCGCACCGCCAGCTTGTCGCCCGTCAAGGTCATGTCAGAGTTATAGGTCTTGTCGCGGTCGGGCGACCAGATCTGACCATCATCGTAAAGCCCGTCCGGATACGCCACCATATCCCAGATAATCTGCTTGCCGATATTCTCGCTGGGCTTTTCCTTGCCCGCGCTGTCGAACGCTTTGATCAGCGTGCCACAAAACGCAGCACCGCAGGGCTTCACCTCAACATAGCCAAAGTTGCCATTATCGTCGGGCTTGGTCTTCCACACCCCCTCAACCGGATCGGCCAGCGCCCCACCCGCGATAAACGCCAGAACCGCAGCCACGCTCAGTGTCTTGATCATTGTTTTCCTCCCTTAACGGCGGCCCCACGTTCGCGCGCATTTTCCCGCCAATCAACCCTGACGTGGGGTCGCATGGCCCTTGCCGATCACAGCCACCCTGCGTAAGACCCGCAAAACGGCAATGGAGACCGCGATGATCCTGTATCCCGCAATTGATCTGAAAGACGGCCAGTGCGTGCGGCTGTTGCGCGGCGAAATGTCGGCGGCGACGGTGTTCGGGGATGATCCGGCCGCACAGGCGCTGAAGTTTCAGGCCGCAGGTTGCGAATGGCTGCATCTGGTCGATCTGAACGGCGCCTTTGCCGGCACCCCGGTCAACGCCGCCGCGGTCGAGGCGATCTTGGCAGCGGTCAAGGTCCCCGCCCAACTCGGTGGTGGCATCCGCGATATGGCGACCATCGCAATGTGGCTGGAAAAGGGCCTGTCGCGGGTGATCCTTGGCACCGTTGCGGTGGAAAATCCGGCGCTCGTGCGCGAGGCCGCCAAGGCGTTTCCGGGTAAAGTCGCCGTCGGCATCGATGCGCGCAAAGGCTTTGTCGCCACCAAAGGCTGGGCCACCGAAACCACCGTGCAGGCCACCGATCTGGCCCGCAGCTTCGAAGATGCCGGTGTCGCCGCACTCATCTACACCGACATCGACCGTGATGGCGCCATGCAAGGCCCCAACATCGACGCAACCGAAGCTTTGGCCCGCGCCGTCAGCATCCCGGTGATCGCCAGCGGCGGCGTCAGCCGGATGGAAGACCTGATCGCGCTGCGTGATACCGGCGTGATCGCGGGTGCCATCTCGGGCCGCGCGCTTTACGACGGTGCCATCGATCTGGCCACGGCCCTGCAGGCACTGTCGGCCTGATCCATCCTCTTGGCTTAAATATCCTCTGGGGATGGCGCGCTTTGCGCCAAGGGGGGCGAGCCCCCCTTTCGCCCCCGGCCCTGACGCGCTAAGGTTTCGCCATGCTGAAAACCCGCCTGATCCCCTGCCTTGATGTTGCTGATGGCCGTGTGGTCAAAGGCGTGAACTTCGTCGATCTGCGCGACGCAGGCGACCCGGTCGAAGCCGCCCGCGCCTATGACGCGGCAGGGGCAGACGAGCTTTGCTTCCTTGATATCCATGCCACCCATGAAAATCGCGGCACCATGTTCGATCTGGTGACCCGCACGGCCGAGGCCTGCTTCATGCCGCTCACCGTCGGTGGGGGGGTGCGCAGCCATGAAGACGTGCGCGCGCTGCTGCTGGCGGGCGCCGATAAGGTGTCGTTCAACTCTGCAGCCGTGGCAAATCCCGATGTTGTGGCCGAAGCCGCCGACCGCTTCGGCTCGCAATGTATCGTTGTCGCAATCGACGCCAAAACCGTCAGCCCGGGGAAATGGGAAATCTTCACCCATGGTGGCCGCAAATCCACCGGGATTGATGCGGTTGAATTTGCCCGCACCGTGGTCGCCAAGGGCGCTGGCGAAATTCTGCTGACCTCGATGGACCGCGACGGCACGCGGGCAGGCTTCAACCTGCCGCTGACCCGCGCCATCTCGGATGCGGTGTCGGTGCCTGTGATCGCTTCGGGCGGGGTTGGCACGCTGGAACATCTGGTGGAAGGCGTCACCAAAGGCGGCGCCTCTGCGGTGCTGGCCGCGTCGATTTTCCACTTTGGTGAATTCACCATCGCGGAAGCCAAGGCCTATATGCAGGCCGCCGGCATCCCGATGCGCCTTTCGTAGGGGGAACCGCATGACCGCGCTTGACCGTTTGGCAGCAACCATCGCCGCCCGCAAATCCGCAGACCCCGAAAGTTCCTGGACCGCCAAGCTGCTGGCCAAAGGCCCGGAAAAATGCGCCGAAAAATTCGGTGAAGAAGCGATCGAAGCCATCATCGAAGCCGTCAAGGGCGACCGCGCCAAGCTGACCGCCGAAGCCGCCGACGTGCTTTACCATCTTTTGGTGATGCTGGCCGCGCGCGATGTCACGCTTGCCGATGTTGCCGCCGAACTCGAACGCCGCGAAGGCGTATCCGGCATCGCCGAAAAAGCTGCCCGCTAGTTGCCAGCGTTGAAGCCTCCGGCGGGGATATTTTTGCCAAGATGAAGGACATCAGCTTCATCTTGGCAAAAATATCCCCCGCGGAGCGTTCCACCGTTGCCAAAAGCGCAGGTGTTGGCGGTCTTAGGGTTTCCAGCGCAGGAAGTTTCCGATCAACCGCAGCCCGGTGGCTTGGCTTTTTTCGGGGTGGAACTGCGTGCCCACCATGGTGTCACGGCCGATGATCGCGGTGATGTCACCGGCGTAATCCACATGCGCCAGTCGCTCTGCCGGATGATCGACGCGGAAATGATAGCTGTGCACGAAATAGGCGTGATCACCGGTCTTGATGCCATCCAGCACCGGATGCGGGCCGCTGGCCTGCGGGTCGATCACCAGATCGTTCCAGCCCATATGCGGCACCTTAAAGCCGGGGTTTGCCGGTGTGATCCGCACCACTTCGCCCGAAATCCAGCCGAACCCCGCGGTGTCTTCGTATTCACGGCCCCAGCTTGCCATCATCTGCATGCCGACGCAGATGCCCAGGAAGGGGCGGGCGCGGTGGGTCACCGACTCTTCGATGGCTTCAAACAGCCCACCACAGCTGCCAAGCGCGCGGCGGCAGGCCGG
>JAHEDL010000468.1 GCA_024641255.1 Pseudorhodobacter sp. | reverse complement strand
CAGCGCCACACCAAACGCCGCCCCCATGTCGCGGAAGGTCACAAACGTCACCTCCCACTCGCCATCCCACAGCAGCGTCACCTTGGATTCGTCGGCAGGCTGGCCGTGCAACGACACTTCGGGCTTCATGCCATCCGCCCATTGCATCTTGTCCAGCGCATCCGACACCGCCAGCATGCCATAAAGCGGCGCTTCAAAGGCACCCGCCAATTCGCCGGTCACCATTTCAACATCGCGGCCATTGTGACGGAAAATCGGGTAAGAGCTTTTCTCTTCGCCAATCTTGATCACATCGCCCAATTCCACCACGCCGCGCGCGCCGGGCAGCACATTGGCCGGAATTGGCGTCGACAAGAACCGCTCATCCAACACCCGGTCGCCCTTGTCGCGCGCAATTTGCAGCGCAATCGGGTCGCGGCCCTGACCGCGATGCGAATAGCCAACCGTCTGACCACCGTTCAAAATCGCCAAGGTGTCGAACACATCTTGTTCCTGCACCCCAAAGAATTCCAGATCGTCCGACGAAATCGTGGCGCGTAGGCGGCGGGCTTGGGTGCCAAAGCCATCGTCCACATCCACAATGAACGGCACCGACTGATAGGCTTCACGGATCTTCGTCGCCGCCGCGCGCCGGGCTTCTGGCGTCGGCCCGTAAACTTCGGCCAACAGCGTTGAAATCACCGGCGGTCCGGGCGGCGGTTCCACGGTTTTCAGGCTGGTGCCCGCCGGAACCGACAGTTTTTGCAACCTCGCACGAATGTCCAGCGCAATGTCATGGCTGGCACGGCTGCGCTCTGCCTTGGGCGTCAGGTTGATCTGCACCTCGCCCAACTGCGGTTCGGCGCGCAAATAGTAATGCCGCACCAAACCGTTGAAGTTGAACGGCGCCGGTGTGCCGGCATGGGTCTGCACCGCCGTCACCTCTGGCAGATCCATCACCGCTTTCGCCACGTCCTGCGCCACCCGATCCGTCGCCTCAACCGACGATCCTTCCGGCAGATCAATCATCACCGACAGTTCGGATTTGTTGTCAAACGGCAGCAGCTTGACCGTCACATCCTTGGTGTAAAGCAACACCAAAGACCCAAACGACAGCGCCGCGGTAATCAGCAAAAACCCAAGGCTGCGCTTTTTGCTGGCCAAAATCGGTGTCGCCACTTTGCGAAACATCCGCTCCAACCGGCCGCCATGATGGCCGCCATAGGTGTCGTCCTGGCCATGGCCCTGCATAGGCGCGCGACCGGCGATCTTCAGCATCAGCCATGGCGTGATGATCACCGCGACGAAAAACGAAAAGATCATCGCCGCACTGGCATTGGCCGGGATCGGGCTCATATACGGCCCCATCAACCCCGACACGAACAGCATCGGCAGCAGCGCCGCCACCACCGTCAGCGTCGCCACGATGGTCGGGTTGCCCACCTCGGCCACCGCATCCACCGCAGCCTCCAGCCGGCTGCGCGCATCGCGCATCCCCCAGTGCCGCGCGATGTTTTCAATCACCACAATCGCATCATCCACCAAAATCCCGATGGAAAAGATCAGCGCAAACAGACTGACCCGGTTCAGCGTGTAGCCCATGATCCAGCTGGCAAACAGCGTCAGCAAGATCGTCACCGGAATAACCACCGCGACCACAATCGCCTCGCGCCAGCCAATCGCCAGCCAGACCAGAAAGATGATCGAAACCGTCGCCAGCCCCAGATGGAACAGCAACTCGTTGGCCTTTTCATTGGCGGTTTCGCCATAATCGCGCGTCACCGTCACCTGCACGCCTTGCGGAATAAGCTTGCCCTTCAGCGCCTCGACGCGGGTCAGCACATCTTCGGCCACCACCACCGCATTTGCCCCCGCCCGCTTGGCAATCGCCAGCGTCACCGCAGGCGCGCGGTTCAGCGACCCATCGGCATTGCGGCTGATATTGGCCACCATATGATCGCTGGTGTCGGGCACATAAGACACCTCGGCCACATCCGCCACATAGACCGGACGGCCATCGCGCGTGGTCAACAACAGGTTCCCCACCTCGGCGGGCGCGGTCAAAGTCTTGCCCGCCACCAGATCAATCTGTTCGCCCTTGTCGCGCAGCTTTCCGGTATTCAAAGTTCGATTAGCTTCTGAGACTTTGCCCGCAAGCTGCTGTAAAGTCACACCATATAGCGCAAGCCGCTCCGGGTCTGGCGCAATGCGGATCGCATCCGTCGCATCGCCCACCAGATAGGTCAGCCCGACGTTTTCGGTCTTGGCGACTTCGGTCTGCACCACCCGCGCGATCCGCGTCAGATCATTCGCCGACGCGCCATCCCCCGACAGGGTCAGCGTCAGGATCGCCACATCGTCAATGCCACGCCCCACGATCAGCGGCTCGGCAATCCCCACCGGAATCCGGTCCATATTGGCGCGCACCTTGTCATGCACGCGCAAGATCGCCTCGTCGGCACTGGTGCCCACCAAAAACCGCGCCGTCACCATCGCCGCATCATCGCGGGTCGAAGAATAGACATGCTCGACGCCATTGATACCCTTGACGATCACCTCAAGCGGTTCGGTCACCAATTTGACGCCGTCTTCGGCGCGCAATCCCGGTGCCTGCACATGAATATCCACCAGCGGCACCGAGATTTGCGGCTCTTCCTCGCGCGGCAAGGAAATCAGCGCCACCGCCCCCGCAGCAATCGCCGCCAAAATGAACAACGGTGTCAGCGCCGATCCGATGAAAGATTTGGTCAGCCCGCCTGCCAGCCCCAAAGGATGCCGCTTAGTCATGCGCCACCCCCGTGGTTTCAATCACATCGCCCGCCTGCAGGCCCGACAGAATTTCCACCATCGCCACCCCGTCAACGCTTTGCGCTTGCCCCGGCACTACCGCGCGCAGATCGCCATTCACCAAAACAAAATCAAGACCTTGGCGGGTGACCACCGCCGTCTGGGGCACCATCAACGCCGAATGTTTCGCAACTGGCAAACGCACCAGCACGCGGGCATCAACAAAGGTGTCGGGCAACCCCGCCACCTCGACATCG
>JAHEDL010000464.1 GCA_024641255.1 Pseudorhodobacter sp. | reverse complement strand
GCTATGCGTTCGGCTGATGTTTGGTTAACGTCCGCAATGATAGCCGCTGCACTTGCACCAAACGCAGGGTTGCGCGGCAATTATGAATTCTACCGATGTCTTAGATCAAAGCGTGTTGAACGGGCCGTCTTTTGACCCCGATTATACTGCGCCGTGGTTTTTCAAACAGTTCAGCCCACTGCGGAGCCACGAAACCACCAGCTTTTTGATGGCGATGGCAGCGCTGAGTGATGGCTATGACATGCGATTCTTTCGCAGCCAGCGCGAGGCGCGCTTTCACAGCCCGGTGATGGGGTTGGCCACGAAAGAAGCCAATTTCTTTGAAGTGTCCGACGGACGTAAACGCTGTATTTTCAGTGGCAGCCAAAGCGAAAAGCTGAACATTCCTTCGGTAAAGCTGGTGACCGACAAGTTGCGCAGCAAAGAGATTTTGCACCGTAAGCGGCTGAACACCCCTGCCGGTGGCGCGGTTTCGATTGATAATCTGGACCTGCTGCACCGCTTTGCCGCCGCTGGCATCACGCGGTTGGTGGTGAAGCCCGTAATGGGGTCTTTGGGCAAGGATACGCGGCTTAACCTGACGCCCGCTAAGGTGGCCGAACATGTCAGGCTAAACCCGAAACAGCGATTCCTTGTCGAGCAGCATGTTGTGGGGCGTGAGTTTCGCATCTTTGTGGTTGGTGCCAAGGCGGTGGCTGCAAACAGACGGTTTCCGCAAAACGTGGTGGGGGATGGCCTGCGCAGCACGCGGCAGTTGCTGAAGCTGCGCAGCGATAGCCGCAAGACCAACCCGTTTTTCTTCCAGCGCGACGTAGATTTTGCGCAGGCGGAAATGGCGCTGCTGCTGAATGGCGATAGCTATGATCGGATTCCGGCACTGGGCGAACGGGTGTGGTTGATGACCAGCACCAAGGCCGATCTGTCGGACGAGATAGCTGGCGGGTTGGAGCATGCTCCCGCAGCGGCGATCGAGCTGTGCATCAAGGCCGCGCAGGCGTTGGGGTTGGCGGCTTGCTCGTTTGATCTGATTGTCGATCAGCGGGGCGAGCCGTATATTCTTGAGGCCAATATTCGATCCATGATTGGCAATATGAGCTTTCCGCATCCGGCGGGCCGCTGGAATCTTGATGTGCCGCGGGCGTTGCTGCAGCATTTCCTGCCGACAAACCGCATCACGCCGCGCCGGGTGACCGGGTTTGACTATGCCGCGTTGAAGGCGGAGCTTTTCCGCCACGACCGACCCGAAGGCGGCGTGGATGCGGTTGAATATGCCAGCTTTGGCTAGTTTGGGCGCAAGCTGCGGTATCCGAACGCAGTGTGTCGAACGCTTTCACGGTTTTTTGTTCCGGTGCCGGGCTGTTACCATTGCCCTGAAGATCAAGCAGAGTTGGGGTGAGACCATTTTGACAGACTACAAAGAACCGACCGTCACTGCATCGGCGGCGTTGACCGAAGCGATCCCGGATTTCACCGCGCCTGTGTTCTTTGACGTGCTGAAGCAATTGCGTGGCCATGAGGCTGGCAGCTATTTGATGGCTTTGGCAGCGCTTTGTGATGGCGTCGAAAGCAGGTTTTTCCGGTCGCAACAGGATGCACAGATAACGTATCCGCTTTTCGACGCCGAGTATAACCGACCGGTTTTTCAATCGCTTTCTTTCGGGCAACACCGCCGCTACTTTGTTGGCAGTCAAAGCGACACGGTCAGCCCGGAAGCGGCCTTGAATTCGCGTGACAAGTTGCGGACCAAGAAAATTCTGCATCGCAACAAACTGGCCACCCCGTTTGGCGGCGGTGCGTCGGCTGATCACCTTATGGCGATACAGGAAATCGCAAAGGCCGGGATCCGGCGCGTTGTGGTGAAGCCGATTGCAGGATCTCAGGCGAAGGGTGTGGTGCTTAACCTGACACCACGCGCGGCGGCGGAGTATGTTGTCAGCCGTCCGTCAGAGACGTTTATTGTCGAGCAGCAAATCATCGGGCGCGAGTATCGTGTCTATGTGGCTGACAATCGGATGCTTGGTGCTTTTGCTCGTCCGCCGCAACATGTTATCGGGGATGGAAGCGCCACGATTCAGGCGTTGATGCAGGCCAAGGCAGAAAGCCGCCTGCCCAACCCGCTTTTCAACAGTCGACCGCTTGATTTCGCCATGGCCGAACGTGTGCTTCAACGCCGCAATGACCGCATGGATCGTGTTCCGGCGCGAGGCGAGGTCGTTGGGCTTGCAAGTGATACATTGATCAATGAAGCCGGGGATCGCAATTACGCAACAAACACCATCTCGAAAGCGGCGGCGGATTTGTGCGTGGCGGCGACCAAGGCGATGGGGCTGGTTGCGGCTGGGGTTGACGTGATGCTTGACCAGCGCGGTGTGCCTTATGTGCTTGAGGTGAACGTCCGTGCGATGATTTCGCTACATTGCTTTCCGCATCCCATCGGGCATTGGAATCTTGAGCTGCCGCGCGGAATTATCCGCAGCTTCCTGCCCATAGACCGGATCACGCCGCGCCGGGTGATCGGCTTTGACTATGCCGCGTTGAAAGCAGAGCTTTTCCGTGAAGGCCGGGCCGTGGGTGGCGTGAACGCCGCTGACTTTGCCAGCTTTGGCTAGCAGGTAGCCGAACCGTTAGCTGGCGCTTTGGTTGAAATGCGCCAGCAGCGGTGCCAGATGCGGGGTGAAGGCGCGCCATTTGCCGCTGCTGCCTTGATAGATGCCGCTGCGCACCTGCCGGACAGAGGCTGTGCGGACCGAGCGTTGGTTGTTTTGCGGCTGAAGGCAGGCCGGATCGAACGGCAGATCGCAATACTCCAGCGCGGCGCGGATCAGCGGTTCAGGGTCGCGGGTGAGGGTTTCGTAGTCGATATCCATGAAGCCATCCGGGTATTCGACGCGCCATTGCTGCATCATGGCTTCATAGAGGTCGTAGTAACCGGCGGTATCGGCAAGGCTGTTGTCGTAGCCGATGCTAAGGTTGGTAAACAAGGTCTTGTAGATCGACCAGCACACCGCGACAGGATCGCGGCGCATG
>JAHEDL010000461.1 GCA_024641255.1 Pseudorhodobacter sp. | reverse complement strand
TGCCAGCACGGCATTGGCCGCGCCGCGCAGGTGGGCCTATCCAAAAGCTGTTGGCAGGAAAAGGCAGCGCTTTGATGCGGCACGGCATGTATGTCTATGCTTGGGATCTGTGGCAGGAAGGCACTGCCACTGTCGCGGCGCGCTTGCGCGATGCCGGATTGAACGCCGTGTCGCTTGCCACGGCCTATCATGCCGGCAAATTTCTGCGCCCGCACGCACCGGCTGGCAAGGTTTGGTTTCCCGAACATGGCACGGTGTATTTCCGGCCCGATTTGACTCGCTATGGGCTATTGCAACCGCAGGCGGCAAGCATGGTGGACCACTACGACGCATTGCCCATGCTGGCGCGTGATGCGGCCGATTTTCACGTGACGGGCTGGACCGTTGGCTTGCACAACTCGCGCCTTGGGGCGCTGCACCCCGATCTTTGTAGTCAGACGCCGTTCGGCGACCCTTTGGTTAATGCGCTCTGCCCGTCGCAACCTGAGGTGCGGCACTATCTGACGGCGCTGTGCCTTGATACCGCAGCGCAGCCCGGCATCGGTGGAATCACAATCGAGACACCGGGGTTTCAGACCTATCGTCACGGCCATCATCACGAATTTGAACTGATTGCGCTTTCACCCGCGGTGGAAACCCTGCTTGGCACCTGCTTTTGTGCGGCCTGCACCCGCCGCGCCAAGGCAGCCGGAGTAGATGCCACCGCATTGGCGAACCAAGCCCGCCGCGATCTGCAGGCATTCTTTGCCGATGGGTCCGCCCCGGTGCTTGACCCGCAGAATAGCCCCGACTGGGCGGCGTTGCAGACTTGCCGCGCCGCCACCGTTACATCGCTTGTGGCCGAGGTGCGTGCGGTGCTTTCGCGTGATGTCAATCTTGCGGTGATCCCGTCGGTGCAGACGCCGAACAGCCTGTGCTGGCGCGAAGGCAGTGATCTTGCTGCATTGGCGCAAATTGCCGATCGACTAGAGGTGCCTGCTTATCAGACCGGCCCTGCCGCGATTGCGCAGGACATCGCCGAAGTGCGCGCCGCTGCGGGTGATGCGGCCGCCATCGGGTTCATTTTGCGCCCCACATGGCCGCATGTAACCGGGGCCAAAGACCTTGCGGACTGTGTCGGTTCTGCCCGCGCCGCAGGGGCGGCGCAGCTTTCCTTCTACAATTACGGCCACATGCGGCTGCAGTCGCTTGACTGGATCGCCGCCGCCCTTTGATGCCACTTCGGAGATCGCCATGCCCAATCATGCCCAAACCACTGCCCTTGTGACCGGAGCCGCGCAAGGTATTGGCCGCGCCATCGCCTTGCATCTGGCGCGCGAAGGGGCCGCTGTGGCGGTGATTGATCTGGACAGCGAAGGCGCCAAAGCGACAGCGGCGCTGTTGCAGGCCGACGGCCATCGCGCCTTTGCTGCCGGTGCCGATATAACCGATATGGCGGGGCTAAGCGTGGCGGTTGATGCGTGTGAGGCCGCACTTGGCCCGATCAACCTGTTGGTGAACAATGCGGCCTTCACCGATGCCGGTAATCTGGGCGGGATTGCCCTGCAATCTTGGCACCGTGAAATCGATGTCAACCTGAACGGCAGCTATCATTGCTTGCGCGCGCTGTTGCCGCGCATGCAGGCGCGCAGGGCAGGGGTGGTGGTCAACATCGCGTCGGTCAACGGTCTGCGTTATTTCGGAAACCCGGCCTATAGCGCGGCGAAGGCCGGGCTGATCAACCTGACACAGTCTGTCGCATCGGAATACGGCCGCTATGGCATTCGCTGCAATGCGGTGCTGCCCGGTTCGGTGCGGACCGAGAATATCACCTGGCAAATCCGTCAGCAAAAAGACCCGGCGGTGTTTGAAAAACTGGCGCGCTGGTATCCGATGGGGCGCGTGGCCGAACCCGAGGATGTGGCCAAGGCGGTGTCGTTCCTTGCATCCGACGATGCAAGCTACATCACCGGCGTGGCGCTGCCTGTCGACGGCGGATTGCTTGCGGGCATGAACGTGATGATCGGCGAATTTATTCTGGAATCCTGACAAGCAGGCAAGGAGACACCTATGCTGATTATCTCGGAAACGCTGGCACAAGAGCTTGTCAGCATCGAAGACGCCATCGAAGCGGTCGCGGCGACCTTCATCGCCATGGAGCAGGGCAAGGCGCGCAATTATCCGGTGGTCCGCGAGGTTGTGGGCTATGCCGATGCTGTCTATGGCGTGAAGGCGGGCGGCGATATTTCTGCGCCGTTTCTGGGGTTGAAGGCGGGGGGCTATTGGCCGCACAATCTGCCGCGCGGGCTGACCAACCATCAATCTTCGACGCTGATGTTCGATCCCGAAACCGGCCGGGCGCAGGCTTTGGTCAGCGCCAATTATCTGACCGGCGTGCGCACAGGTGCTGCCTCGGCACTGGCGACCCGGGTGTTGGCGCGCAAGGATGCGACGGTCTTGGGCATCATTGGCACGGGCGGGCAATCGGTGCACCAGCTGCGCGCGGCGGCGCAGGTGCGCGGTTTGACACGCGTGCATGCGTGGGACCCGATGCCCGAAAACGTGGCGCGTTTTGCGGCGGCCGTCACAGCCTTGGGGCTGGAGTATGTGGCCGAAACCACACCACAGGCGGTGGCCGAAGCGGCGGATATCATCATCACGGTCACGCCTTCGCAAAAGCCGATCTTGCAAAAAGACTGGATTCGCCCCGGCACCCATATCAGCGCGATGGGCGCGGATACCAAAGGCAAACAAGAGCTTGACCCGGCGCTGGTGGCCGCCGCCCGGCTGTTCGTGGACGAAGCCGCGCAAGCGATTACAATTGGCGAATGCCAGCATGCGTTTGCGCAGGGGTTGATTTCGGAACCCGACCTGACTGCTCTGGGGGCGGTTTTGGCGGGCAGTGCAAAGGGGCGGCTGTCTGATGCCGAAATCACCCTGTTTGATGGCACCGGTGTGGCGCTGCAAGATCTGGTCGTGGCCGATCTGGCGATGCGCCGCGCGCTGGCGTCCGGGCGTGGTCTGGTTGTCGACTACTGAAACTTTGCACAAT
>JAHEDL010000458.1 GCA_024641255.1 Pseudorhodobacter sp. | reverse complement strand
CCCCGCATCCGCGCGCCATCGGCGTCAAACAGCGGTGCCAGATGCACCACAGCCCGCCGACGTTCGCCCAAGATTTCAATCTGGCATTCCAAGCCGTCACGCACCTTGTCAGCCGGCAAGAAGCCCTGCGCCAGCGATTTGCCCGTGAAATGCGAGAACCCGCCCGAGGTGCAGAACCCGACCACTGCATCGTCCAGCCAGATCGGCTCCCATGCCACCACATCGGCGTCATTGGCATCGACGATGAATGACACCAGCTTGCGCTTCGGCCCTGCCGCCTTTTCCGCCACAGCCGCCGCCTTGCCGATCCAATCCGCCTCTTTGTTCCAGCGGATGAACCGATCCAGACCGGTTTCGCACGGCGTATAATCGGGGCTGAATTCGCGGCCCCAAGACCCGAACCACTTGTCCAGACGCAAGGACATCATCGCCCGCATCCCGAATGCCCGCAGCCCCAGATCGGCGCCCGCCGCATTCAGCGTATCCCACAGGTGCCGCACCGACATGTGATCGCAGAAAATCTCATAGCCCAGATCGGCGGTGTAGCTGACACGCTGCACGATGCAGTTGGCCATCCCCACGGTCATGCGTTTAACGTCCATGAACTTGAACGCCTCGCCCGACACATCGCTGCGCGTCACCCGCGCCAGCAATTCCCGCGCGTTCGGGCCTGCAATCTGGAAACCAGACCGCGCATCCGACACGTTTTCCACCGTCACGCCATCCATCGCGTTCTGTTCGAACCACCGATAATGCCAGCCCTGCGCGCCATAGCTGGCGGTCAGTTGGAATTCGGTTTCCGACAGGCAAGACACGGTAAAATCACCAATGATCTTGCCCGAATGTGCCAGCATCGGCGTCAGCGACAAGCGGCCAACCTTCGGAATAGCTCCGGCCATGATCCGGTCCAGCCACGCCCGCGCGTTCGGGCCTTTGACGATGTATTTGCCGAAGTTCTGCAGCTCGTTGATGCCAACGCCATTGCGCACCGCCAGCACTTCCTGACGGGTGGCTTCCCATGCGTTCGACCGTTTGAAGGTCGGGGTTTCATAGGTCGGCTCGCCGGGCAGGGCGTAATAGTTCACCACTTCCAGCCCATATTGCTGCCCCCAAACCGCATTCATCTGGCAGTTGGTTTCATACATCGGCGTGGTGCGGAACGGCCGCGCTGCCGGACGCTCTTCGTTCGGATAACCGACCGAGAAGCGCATCTGATAGTTCTCGATCACCTTCGGCACGGTGTATCCCGGCGTGGTCCAGGTGCCAAAACGCGACACGTCAAAGCCGCGCGGATCGCGTTCGACTTCGCCGTGGATCATCCACTGCGCCAACGCCAGACCCATGCCGCCGCCTTGGCTAAAGCCTGCCATAACCGCGCAAGCCGACCAGTAGTTGCGCAAGCCCTGCACCGGCCCGATCAGCGGGTTGCCATCGGGGGCAAAGGTGAACGGCCCGTGGATCACCCGCTTCACGCCGCTGCGCTCCAGAACCGGGAAGCGGCGATAAGCGAAGTTCACCGAATCTTCGATCTTGTCGAACTGTTCGTTCAGCAATTCATGGCCGAACGTCCATGGCGTGCCGTCAACCGACCACGGCTCGCAGGGCTTTTCGTAAAAGCCGATGCACAAGCCACGACCTTCTTGGCGCAGATAGCTTTCGCCGCCCGGGTCCATCACATGCGGGAATTCCTGACCGGTTTTCAGAATATCCATGATTTCAGGAATATCATCGGTGACCAGATATTGGTGCGCCATCGGCAAAAGCGGCAGGTAAACCCCGGCCATCGCGCCAATTTCGCGCGCCCAAAGCCCGCCTGCGTTGACCACGTGCTCGGCAATGATCGTGCCCTTTTCGGTCACAACCTCCCACGACCCGTCCGGGCGCGGGTTGGTTTCCAGCACGCGGTTGTGCAGCACAATTTCCGCGCCGCCCATCCGGGCCGCCTTGGCATAGGCATAGGTGGTGCCCGACGGGTCAAGGTGGCCGTCCAGCGGATCATAAAGCGCGCCGACGATCCCTTCCAAATTCACCATGCCATGGGTGAATTTCTTGATCTCTTCCGGCCCCAGAATTTCGGTATCCAGCCCCATATAGCGGTGCTTGGCGCGTTCTGCCTTCAGCTGTTCAAACCGCGCCGCGTTGTCGGCAAGGGTGATGCCGCCGACATGGTGCAACCCGCAGGACATGCCGGTGATTTCTTCCAGCTCTTTGTAAAGCCGGATGGTATAGCCCTGCAGCGCCGCCATGTTGGTGTCGCCGTTCAGCGTATGAAAGCCGCCCGCTGCGTGCCAGGTCGACCCCGAGGTCAGCTCTGATCGTTCCACCAGCATCACATCCGACCAGCCAAGTTTGGTCAGGTGATAAAGAACCGAACAGCCAACGACGCCACCGCCGATGACCAGAACGCGGGTGTGGGTTTTCATGCGCAACTCCTTGCATGTTTAGACGGGCAAATGCCGCAACCTTGCCCTTTGACCCTTGAATAATGGCTTTTCGGGCAATCGTCGTCGCGTCTGCGACCAATTTACGTCGCAAATGAACACCACGGCTCTGTGAATTCGCCGCGGTGGACCGCAAGCGCGGTTCAAGGTAGCAAGGCTTAGGCAGCAGGAGACGAAGATGCAGGGCAAGATCTGGGGCGTGGTATTGGCGGTTGCGGTCGTGATGGCGGCGCTTGTGGCGATGCGGCCTTTGCTGCCGATTGACGAAACCCGCTATCTTTCGGTGGCATGGGAGATGTGGTTGTCAGGCGATCCGGTGCATCTGACCAAGAACGGCCAGATGTATACCCATAAAACGCCGCTGCTGTTTGTGCTGATCAACCTTGTCTGGCTGCTGACTGGCGTGTCGGAATTTGCCGCCCGCATGGTTGGCCCCGCCTGTGCGGTGGCGATGGTGGCAGGCACCGCTGCCTTGGCGCGGCGGTTCTGGCCGGGCCAAGACCTTGGCCTGCGCGCAGCACTGATCCTTGCGGGCTTTCCGGTGTTTCTGATCTATGGCTCTGCCACCATGTTCGACGCGCTGTTGTCGCTG
>JAHEDL010000436.1 GCA_024641255.1 Pseudorhodobacter sp. | reverse complement strand
CTTTGACCCCGCGCGAAGAACGGGTTCTGCGGATGCGCTTTGGTATCGGCATGAACACCGATCACACGTTGGAAGAAGTGGGCCAGCAGTTCAGCGTGACCCGCGAACGCATTCGCCAGATCGAAGCGAAGGCGCTGCGCAAGTTGAAACACCCCAGCCGGTCGCGCAAACTGCGCAGCTTCTTGGACCAGTGATCAAAGGGCGCCCCACGGGGCGCCTTTTCATTTGAGCGGTTTGCGGCTTTTAGCGATGACGCTTGCAAGCCGGGCGCAAGTGGGATGATTCTGAGCGTGGCGAGCCGAATTACGGAAATTCGGCGCTTTGTATATTGTGCGGGGGCGGCTGTGGTAGGTCCGGAGGGACTCGAACCCCCAACCAAGGCGTTATGAGCGCCCTGCTCTAACCATTGAGCTACAGACCCACGCCCGTTGCCTAGCAGATGCGCTGCCGGGGTCAAGTCTTGCGAGAAAACTGCGCGGCAGAGGGCGCGTGCGTTGCGCGCGCGGGCGGGATCGGCTAAGGGGCTGGCAACGCCTTTGACCTTGGGGGATAGCGCATGACGACCGGACATAATGGCCTGACCTATGCAGATGCTGGTGTGGATATTGACGCAGGCAACGCGTTGGTCGAACGGATCAAGCCGGCGGCAAAGCGCACCAACCGGGCGGGCACGATGTCGGGGCTTGGTGGCTTTGGTGCCTTGTTCGATCTGAAAGCGGCAGGATACTCCGATCCGGTGCTGGTGGCGGCAACCGATGGCGTCGGCACCAAGCTGCGCATCGCGATTGATACCGGCAATGTTGACACCATCGGCGTCGATCTGGTGGCGATGTGCGTCAACGATCTGGTCTGCCAAG
The DNA here is from genome assembly GCA_024641255.1 of Pseudorhodobacter sp. Classification (GTDB taxonomy): domain Bacteria; phylum Pseudomonadota; class Alphaproteobacteria; order Rhodobacterales; family Rhodobacteraceae; genus Cypionkella. The sequence continues at coordinate 2,190 of JAHEDL010000436.1, read as the reverse complement.
GGGCCGAGCCGCTGTTCTTTCTGGACTATTTTGCCACCGGCAAACTGAACGTCGATGAAGCCACCCGCATTATCAACGGGATTGCCGCGGGCTGCGAAGCGTCGGGCTGTGCGCTGATCGGTGGCGAAACCGCCGAGATGCCGGGGATGTATCACAAGGGCGACTTTGACCTTGCAGGGTTTGCGGTTGGCGCGATGGAGCGCGGCGGCGATCTGCCAGCAGGGGTGGTTGAGGGCGACGTTTTGTTGGGCCTTGCGTCGAACGGCGTGCATTCCAACGGCTATTCCTTTGTTCGCAAAGTGGTCGAACTGTCTGGTTTGGCTTGGGATGCGGCGTCGCCGTTTTCCGAAGGTTCGCTGGGCGAAGCTTTGCTGGCACCGACCAGACTTTACGTCAAACAGGCATTGGCGGCGGTGCGCGCAGGCGGTGTGCATGCGCTGGCACATATCACTGGCGGCGGCCTGACCGAAAATCCGCCGCGGGTCATCCCGGACGGCTTGGCATGCGAGATTGATCTGTCGTCCTGGACCTTGCCGCCGGTGTTCCGCTGGTTGGCAACGACGGCAAATATGAGCCAGCCGGAACTGCTTAAGACCTTTAACTGCGGTATTGGTATGATTGCAGTTGTTGCCGCAGACCGCGCCGCCGCGCTGACCGAATTGCTGCGGACCGAGGGCGAAACAGTGGTCGAGCTGGGTCGCGTTGTTGCGGGTGAGGGCGTGATCTACAAAGGCAAGCTGCTGTGAAACGCGTTGCCCTGCTGATTTCAGGGGGCGGGTCGAACATGCTGGCGCTGGTGCGGGATATGATCGCAGATCATCCCTGCCGTCCGGTCTTGGTGGCATCGAACGACCCCGAGGCGAAGGGGCTGGCCCGCGCGGCAGAACTGGGCGTGCCGGTTGTCGCGGTGGATCACCGTGAGTTTGGCAAAGATCGTGCGGCGTTCGAGGCCGCATTGCTGGCGCCAATTTTGGCAGCAGAGCCCGATATCATCTGCCTTGCCGGGTTCATGCGGGTTCTGACGCCTGATTTTGTGCGCCAGTTTGAAGGCAGGATGCTGAACATCCACCCGTCCCTGTTGCCGAAGTATCCGGGCCTGCACACCCATGAACGGGCACTGGCGGCTGGCGATACTGTGGCGGGCTGCACGGTGCATGAGGTGACGGCCGAATTGGACGCTGGCCCGATCCTTGGGCAAGCGCGGGTTCCGGTGTTGGTGGGCGATACGGCTGATGCTTTGGCGGCGCGGGTACTTGTGCAAGAACATCGGCTGTATCCGGCGGTGCTGCGGCGGTTTGCGGTAGGCAACCGCGCGCGGCTGGACTTGGAATAGCGTGCCGTTCCGGCGGGCATCGAGCCCGCCAGAACGGCTTTGATGACGGCTGCAGGCGGCGAGCATCGCGTTTTGCGTCTGTAGAGTTGTGCCGTTGCAGCCTCCGGCGGGAGTATTTGGCAAAGAGCAAGGGCTTTCGGCTTTTCATGGCTGGATTTGCTGCCTATAGCGAAGGTGCGGGATACCCCCGTGGACCCTTTGCGAAAGGCCGCCGATGCGCACGATTACCACCACAGAAGACCTTGCCGCCTTTTGCCAAGCTGCCAAGTCTGAAGCTTTTGTTACCATTGATACCGAATTTTTGCGCGAGCGGACCTATTGGTCGAAGCTGTGCCTGATTCAGATGGCGCTGCCCGGCAAGACCGGCGATGCGGTGCTGATTGATCCGATCGAAGGCGAGGGCATGAGCCTTGAGCCGCTTTATGATCTGTTTCGGCACGAGGCCACGGTAAAGGTGTTCCATGCCGCGCGGCAGGATCTTGAGATCTTCTTTGTTGAAGGCAAGGTGTTTCCGACGCCGCTGTTTGATACCCAAGTCGCCGCCATGGTTTGCGGCTTTGGCGAGCAGGTTGGCTATGAAACGCTGGTGAAAAAGATTGCCAAAGAGAACTTGGACAAAACCTCGCGCTTTACCGATTGGTCGCGCCGTCCGCTTTCGGTGGCGCAAAGTGATTATGCCTTGGCCGATGTGACGCATTTGCGGGTGATCTATGAATGGCTGGTGGCGCAACTGGCCAAGAACGGCCGGCAGGCTTGGGTTGAAGAAGAGCTTGCAGTGCTGACAGATCCTGAAACCTACACAGTGCGCCCCGAAGAGGCATGGCTGCGGGTGAAGACGCGCACGACCTCGGGTCGGT
>JAHEDL010000408.1 GCA_024641255.1 Pseudorhodobacter sp. | reverse complement strand
TTGCCATCATGGCGGCGGGCGATACCTTTGCGCTGCACTCCCATGCCGAACCCGAGCTTTACTTCGGCCTTGAAGGCGAAGTCGATGTGATGATCGACGGCCAAAGCCACCGATTGAAACCCGGCGTCGCCCTTTTCATTCCCGGCCATGCCGTGCATGGAGTGCTGGCCGCAGATCAACCGGTGCGCTGGCTTTATACCTTCGCCGCCAACGCTTTTCCTGACATTGCCTACAGCTTCGCCTGAACCGAGGATGCCATGACCGACGCCAACCAAGACGCACTTGTGATCTTTACCCCTTCGGGCAAACGTGGCCGCTTCCCGCATGGCACCCCGGTGCTGACCGCGGCGCGGCAGTTGGGCGTCGATCTGGATTCGGTCTGTGGCGGCCGCGGCATTTGTTCAAAATGCCAGATCACCCCCGGTTACGGCGAATTTTCCAAGCACGGCGTTACCGTCGAAGCCGATGCGCTGACCGAATGGAATTCGGTCGAGGAACGCTATAAATCCAAGCGCGGCATGATCGACGGCCGCCGTCTGGGCTGTCAGGCCAAGGTGATGGGCGATGTTGTCATCGACGTGCCGCCGGAATCGCAGGTGCACAAGCAGGTGATCCGCAAATCCGCCAGCCAGCGCGATATCATCATGGATCCGGCCACCCGCGCGCTTTACGTCGAGGTTGCCGAACCCGACATGCATGAACCCACTGGCGATTTCGAACGTCTGGTCACCGCCCTGCAAGAACAATGGGGCGTGGGCGAAGTGGCCGCCGAAATGCCCATCTTGCGCCGACTGCAACCGGCGCTGCGCAAGGGCGAATGGAAAGTCACCGTGGCGCTGCACAAGGGCAACCACGACGCCCGCCACCGCATTCTGGATATCTGGCCGGGCTTCCACGAAGGCGGGCTTTACGGCCTTGCCATCGACCTTGGCTCGACCACCATCGCCGCCCACCTGTGCGATCTGCGCGACGGGTCGGTTCTGGCCTCTTCCGGTGTGATGAACCCGCAGATCCGCTTTGGCGAAGACCTGATGAGCCGGGTGTCCTATGCCATGATGAACCCCGGCGGCGACGCCGAAATGACCACGGCGGTGCGCACCGCGTTGAATGGCCTGATTCAGTCGATTTCGACCGAAGCAAAGATTGATCCGAAATCGATCTATGAACTGGTCTTCGTCTGCAACCCGGTGATGCACCACTTGCTTTTGGGCATTGATCCGGTTGAATTGGGTCAAGCGCCGTTTGCACTGGCCACCTCTGGCAGCCTTGTGCTGGATGCGCATGATCTGGATCTGGCTGCGGTCAACAACGCTGCCCGCGTCTATATTCTGCCCTGCATCGCCGGTCACGTCGGGGCCGATTGCGCCGCCGTCGCCCTGTCGGAAGAACCGAACAAGTCGAAAGACATGGTGCTGATCGTTGACGTTGGCACCAACGCCGAAATCCTGTTGGGCAATGAAAACCGCGTGCTGGCCTGTTCGTCGCCGACCGGCCCCGCCTTTGAAGGCGCGCAGATCAGTTCGGGGCAACGTGCCGCACCCGGCGCGATAGAGCGGGTGGAAATTGACCCGATCAGCAAAGAGCCGCGCTTCCGCGTCATCGGCACCGATCTTTGGTCGGATGATCCGGGCTTTGCCGCCGCAACCGCATCATCGGGTATTACCGGCATCTGCGGGTCTGGCATCATCGAGGCTGTGGCCGAAATGCGCATGGCGGGTCTGGTTGATCAGGGTGGCCTGATCGGCGGTCCCGATCAAACCGGCACCGCGCGCTGCATCGCCGAAGGCCGCACCCATGCCTATGTGCTGCACGACGGCTCTGCCGAAGGTGGCCCGAAGATCACCGTCACCCAAGGCGACATTCGCGCCATTCAGCTTGCCAAGGCCGCCCTTTATGCTGGTGCCAAGCTGCTGATGGATGAAATGGGTGTCGAAACGGTCGACCGTGTCACGCTGGCGGGGGCGTTTGGCGCCCATATCAGCCCCAAACACGCGATGGTGTTGGGGATGATCCCGGATGTGCAGCTTGATAAGGTAATTTCGGCGGGCAACGCGGCAGGCACCGGCGCACGCATTGCGCTGTGCAATGTCGCAGCGCGCGACACTATCGAAGCCACGGTTCACGACATTCACAAGGTTGAAACCGCAATCGAGCCGCGCTTCCAAGAGCATTTCGTCAATGCCAGCGCCATTCCGAATGCCGTCGACACCTTCCCGGAACTGTCGAAAATCGTCACCCTGCCCGATGTCAGCTTTAACACCTCGGGGTCGGGCGGTGGCGCAGATGGCGGGCGCAGACGTCGGCGGGGTTGACAGACCTCGCCCACAGCTTACCTTGGCAAGATGATAGATGATCCGATTGCCGCGTTGCTGTCCCGGATCGCGGCCCAGGATCGTGCCGCGTTTCGTTCTATCTATTCCGACACCTCTGCGAAACTTATGGGCGTGCTGCTGCGTATCTTGGGCAGTCGCGCCGAAGCGGAGGATGCATTGCAAGAGGTTTTCACACGGGTTTGGCTACGCGCAGGGCGGTTTGATGCCGCCAAGGGCCGTGGCATGACGTGGCTGATTGCCCTTGCGCGCAACCACGCCATCGACCGTTTGCGCGCCCGCCATGACCATGCGGGCGACAGCGACGAAATGGAAACCGTGGCAGACCCAAGCCCGCGTGCGGAAACCCGGCTGATCGCCAGTGGGGAAGCCCGCCGGATCAGCGAATGTTTTGACACGCTGGAAACCGACAAGGCGGCGGCGCTGCGCGGCGCCTATTTGTCGGGGCAATCTTATCTTGATCTTGCCGCCCGCTTTGATGTGCCGCTGAACACCATGCGCACCTGGCTGCGCCGGTCGTTACAAAAGCTGAAGGAGTGTATGGACGCATGACCCACACTCCTGAAGAAGACGATCTCTTGGCCGCAGAATATGTGCTGGGCGCGCTAGGTCTGGCCGAACGTAGTGCTGCCGAAGCCCGGATAAGGCTTGACCACATTTTCGCCGCCCGTGTGATCGAATGGCAAAATCGGCTGGCAGGCTTGAACGACGATTACGCCGAAGCCCCCGC
>JAHEDL010000394.1 GCA_024641255.1 Pseudorhodobacter sp. | reverse complement strand
GTGGCATTAAATCCGAAGGCGGTTGGGGGGTGATCTTTACCGAACAGACCGAAATGCACCACACCTCGGAAATCACCCCGTTCATCGAATTGCGGCTGTGGGAAGATCAAGACATCCCATCGTTGCGCAAGATGTCAGAAGCGATGAAAACCCATGGCGCGCTGGCCGGGATTCAGCTTGCCTATTCCGGCATCAACGGCCCGAACTTTTACACCAAAGAAGTGCCGATGGCGGTGTCGCCCGGCCCGATCCGCACCTTTACCAACGATCCGGTGCAGGCGCGCGGTCTGGACAAGACCGACATCAAAAACCTGCGCCGCTGGTTCGTGAATGCGGCAAAGCGGTCGAAACTGGCGGGGTTTGATCTGATCTGCCTTTATGGCGCGCATGGGTTTGGGATTTTTCAGCACTTCCTAAGCCGCGCGACCAACCAGCGCGGTGACGAATACGGTGGCAGTCTGGAAAACCGCTCGCGATTTGCCCGCGAAGTCATCGCCGATATGCGCGATGCCGTGGGCGATACCATGGCATTGACCATGCGGGTCAGTCTTGACGAGCAGATCGGAAATCTTGGCTTTTCCAACGCAGAATTGCGCGACTTTATTGCGATGAACGGCGACTTGCCGGATCTTTGGGATCTGGCGCAGGGCACATGGGAAGACTGCTCGGGGCCATCGCGATTCAAGGAAGAGGCCGCGCAAGAGGTTTTGGTTAAAGGCATCCGCTCGCTGACAAGCCGTCCCGTCGTCGGGGTCGGTCGCTTCACCTCGCCCGATGTGATGGCGCGGATGGTGAAATCTGGCACGTTGGATTTCATCGGCTGTGCGCGACCGTCCATCGCAGATCCGTTCTTGCCGCAAAAGATCGAACAGGGCCGCATCGAAGATATCCGCGAATGTATCGGCTGCAATATCTGCATCACCGGCGACATGACGCAGGGGATCAGCCGCTGCACGCAGAACCCGACCTTTATGGAAGAATGGCGCAAGGGCTGGCACCCAGAGAAGATGAACGCGAAAGGCGATAGCCAGTCGGTGCTGGTGGTCGGCAGCGGCCCCGCCGGGCTAGAGGCGGCGCGGGCGTTGGCGATGCGGGGCTATGATGTTGCGCTGGCCGAGGCGGGCAAGACGCTGGGCGGGCGGGTCACGAAGGAACGCTTGCTGCCGGGGCTGTCGGCTTGGGGGCGGGTTGCCGACTATCGCGCCTACCAGATCGGGCAGCGGCCAAATGTGGAAACCTATTTCGAAAGCCGCCTGACTGCTGACGATATTCTGGCCTTTGGCTTTCAGAATATCTGCATCGCAACCGGGGCGCATTGGCGGGCGGATGGGGTGGCGCGGATGCATGTGGCGCCGATCCCGGGGGGCGGGGTGCCGGTGTATACGCCGGATGATCTGATGGAGGGGCGGCTGCCTTCGGGGCGGGTCGTGGTGTTTGATGACGACCATTATTATATGGGCGGCGTGTTGGCGGAGTTGTTGGCGATCAAAGGGTGCGAGGTGGTGCTGATCACGCCGTCGGCCTATGTTTCGGATTGGACGCTGAACACGCTGGAGCAAGGCGCGATCCATCGGCGGCTGGTGGCGGCGGGGGTGAAGATTGTTCTGAACCGCGGCGTGACGCGGCTTTCGGCAGAGGGGGTGCAAAGCGCCTGCGTCTATACTGGGGCCGAGGAAACCACTGGCTGCGATGCGGTGGTGATGGTGGCCAGCCGGATTTCGGACGACCAGCTATACCGCGATCTGATGGCGCGCGAGGCGGAGTGGGGGGATGCGGGGATACGGTCGGTGAAGGTGATCGGCGATGCCTGCGCGCCCGGCCCGATTGCTTGGGCAACCTATGCCGGGCACCGCTATGCCCGCGAGCTGGATATGCCCGATTTGGGCGATGCCCTGCCGTTCCGGCGCGAGGTCACGGCGCTGCAAGATTGACGGTCCCAACTCGGGACCTTTTTTAAGACCAACAAAATCAACAGGTTAACCTGTTGATTTTAAGGAATTCTTAAGACTTTCGGCAAAAACCGCTATTCGGCGGCGGGGGCGGTTGGTGCCGACAACACCTGATCGGCCACCGCACCAGAGCGCAGCATATCGGCCAAGGTCAGCGATTCAATCAGCAACAGATAGGTCCAGAAAATCTCGGCAAAGACCTTGCGGATGCGGCAGGTTTCTTCATCAGAGCAATCTTCGCAGCGCTGATAGGCGCGGCGCGACAGGCAGGCCAGCGGCGCGATGGGACCATCAATCAGCCGCAGCAATTCCGAAATGGAAACTTCGGACGGCGACTTGATCAGCTGATAGCCGCCAGAGCGCCCGCGCGTCGAGGCGATGATGCCAGCGTTGCGGATTTCCAGCAGGATATGTTCCAAAAACCGCTTCGGCGTGTCCGAGCGTTTGGCGATCACTTCGATCGTCAAAGCCTCTGGCGTGGGCTTTGCTGCCTCGTCCGCCAGAACCAGCAGCGCCTTTAGCGCATATTTCATCTTCTGCGTGATCATGTTCCAGACCTAGCCGTCAGAGAAAAAGGAATCAATCGGCGCATTGACCGTTTGGGAAAAAACTGCGCGCGGCAATAGCCCGCCGATCAGCAGCAAACAATCGCTGATTGAACTGTAGCGCAGAACTGGCCGGATTTGCAGGGAATTCTTCAGTTTCACACGCAATAGCTGCGCTGCGGCGTAAATCACGACATCTTTGGTGGATAAAAAGAGCTTTCCCGACTCACCAAAGCGTGATAGCAATAGCGCACGATCCATCCGAAGCTGCACAGGATGCTGATAATGAACCGACCGTTTGCAACACGCCCAACGCGGCGGGCGCAATATGGCGCACTTGCCCTGTTTGGGCTTGCCTATCTAGGCGCTTTGATAATCATCTTCGCCCCCGAGGGCACGCTTTCCAGCCGTTCGACAATGGCGGCCGTAGAGCAAAGCGAATAAAACGCAGGCAGGCCGATGGGCCTGCCTGTTTTCATTTCAAGCGCTTGATTACCCCCTGCCCCAGTGCAACTGTTGCCTTTGCAAATCTGGGGGAAACAGCATGGCACAAGAACGCATTGGCTTTG
>JAHEDL010000387.1 GCA_024641255.1 Pseudorhodobacter sp. | reverse complement strand
CTGCGCCGGGTGGTCGATTTTGTCACGGTCGAAGGCAACGGGCGGCTGACGCAGGAAATCGCCGACCGCGCACTGACGCGGTTGGGGGTGGATAACATCGGGCTTGACGGTGCCGACCGCCGCTACATGAGCTTGCTGGCAGAACATTACGGCGGCGGCCCGGTGGGGGTGGAAACCATCGCCGCCGCCCTGTCCGAAGCGCGCGACGCCATCGAAGAAGTGATCGAACCCTATTTGCTGCAGCAAGGCCTGATCCAACGCACCCCGCGCGGCCGGATGCTGGCAGCGCGCGCCTGGCGGCACTTGGGGTTGGACGCACCACGCCCGCCCGGCCAAAGCGATCTGTTCGAAACGTGATCCAATCGCGCGGCTTGCGCCGCAAGCCTTTATCTCGCTAACGCTCGGGGCAAGGGGAGGGCTGTCTGCCCTCCCCCGCGCGTGCCGCGCCCCCCACCCGAGGATATTTGGGCCAATGTGAAAGCAGCTTCATCTTGGCCTAAATATCCCCGCCGGAGGCAGCACCCTTGGCTGCGCGTGCTGCTTGCAGATGGTTGAGCCTGCGGCGTTGTCGCGCTATCGCAAGGCCAAGATTGTGGAGGCCATGATGACACCGGAAGAGGTTCAACGCTGTTTCACCCGTGCCGACGGGCGGTATCTGTTTGCGCGGTGGGGGCGGCCGATTGTGCCGGTTGTGTTTGGGGTGGACGATGCGACGCTGTCGGTGGTCAAGGGCGCGATCGAGGCGGTGGTGACTTTGGCTGGCCACAAGATGGCCGAAACCGATCCTGAACTGGGCGCCAACCTGATGGTGTTTTTCTTCCGCGATTGGGAAGAACTGCCGCAGGTGCCCAATCTGGATCGTCTGGTGCCCGACCTTGCGCCGCTTTGCGCGCGGTTGCAGGCGGCGGGGGCGAACCAGTATCGGTTTTTCCGCTTTGATGCAGATGGCGCGATCAAGGCGGCTTTCGTGTTTTTGCGGATGGATGCGCATCTGTCGGCTTTGGCAGCCGAGGATCTGGCCTTGGCGCAAGCGGCGCAGGTGATTTGTCTGTGGTCGGAAGCGGCATTTGCCGAAACCTCGCCGCTGGGTCGGGTGGGCGAGGCGGTGATTTTGCGCCCCGAGATTGCCGCGCTGATCCGGGCAGGCTATGCGCCGCATATGCCCGTGGTCGCGCGCGATGCGTCGCATGCGCTGCGGCTGGCGGCGCGGATGGGATGAAAGAGGCTGATCTTTACCCCGATCTGAAGGCCTATCTAGAAGCCCAGGGCTATGAGGTGAAGGCCGAAATCGGTGCTTGCGATCTGATGGCGCGGCGCGGCGACGAACCGGCTGTGGTGGTCGAGATGAAGCTTTCGTTTTCGCTGGCTTTGGTGATGCAGGGCGTGGCGCGGCAGGCTTTGTTTGACGATGTTTATCTGGCGGTGCCGGTGGCGGAAAAGGGCTGGAAGCTGCGCTATCGTGACATTGTGGCGCTGTGCCGGCGGCTGGGATTGGGGCTTTTGGCGGTAAAGGTCGGGCAGGGGGTCGAGGCGCATCTGGATCCGGCGCCTTATCTGCCGCGCAAGAATACCGCGCGCGCCGGGCGGCTATTGCGCGAATTTGAACGCCGGGTTGGCGACCCCAATCTGGCGGGCACCACCGGCGTGAAACGCATGACCGCTTATCGTCAGGACGCGCTACGCTGTTTGGCGGCTTTGGCTGAAGGCCCGCGCAAAGTGGCCGATGTCAGCAACGCCACTGGCGTGACCGCGGCCGCGACCCTGTTGCGCAAAGATTATTATGGGTGGTTTGAACGGGTTTCGCGCGGGGTCTATCAGTTGACGCCGCAAGGTGCGGCGGCTTTGGTGGCGCAGGCAGACGAGATTGCGGTTTTGGTGAAAGGACAGTGACATGGGCCACAGTTTTGCCCTGCGGGTTTATTACGAAGACACCGATCTGGCGGGGATTGTTTATTACGCCAATTACCTGAAGTTCATCGAACGCGGGCGCAGCGAATGGGTGCGCAGTCTGGGCGTGGATCAGGCTGCGCTGAAGGCCGAAAGCGGCTTGGTGTTTGCGGTCCGCCGGGTCGAGGCCGATTATCTGCGCCCTGCCAAATTTGATGATGAATTGCGCGTTGATACCGAATTGCTGGCGCTGACCGGCGCGCGGGTCGAAGTGCGGCAAGAGGTTTTGCGCGGCGAAGAGCGGCTGTTTACCGCCACGGTGACCTTGGTGTGCCTGACCGATGCGGGCCTGCCCGCGCGGGTGCCGCCGCAGCTGCGTGCAGCCTTGGGAGCGCGGCGGCACTAGCCGGTTTACAGCGCAGATTTACCGGGCATTTTGGCGAAAAATCGGGCCAAACCTGCGGCAAATCCAAGCGTCAACCCGCCTGCGCACGCAGATGTGTTGGCATTCCGCTTTAATTGTTGATAGAATCACCCCAATAAGCGGCCAAAGAGCCCCGTTATCAAGAGCAGGCGTAATGAATACGGAAGTCGTCGGAATGGCGCAGGAGATTGATTTCTCCGTCATCGCCCTATTTTTGCGTGCAACCTTCACGGTGAAGATCGTGATGATGTTGCTGATTGGCATGTCATTTTGGTCGTGGTCGATCATTATTCGCAAGCATATCCTTTTCCGCAACTCGCGCGGCGAGGCGACGGTTTTTGATCGGGCGTTCTGGTCGGGGGAGCCGTTGGACGAGCTGTTTGAAAAGATCGGTGGCGATCCGCAGGGGCCGTCGGAAAAGATCTTTTCGTCGGGCATGCTGGAATGGCGGCGCAGCCACCGGCAGGATGGCGGGTTGATTGCCGGCGCGCAGGCGCGGATTGATCGCGCGATGGATGTGGCGATTGCCCGCGAATCCGAAGCGTTGAACAAAGGTCTTAGCTTCTTGGCGACCGTTGGTGCGACGGCACCGTTCATTGGGTTGTTCGGCACGGTGTACGGCATCATGCATTCGTTCACCCAGATTGCCGCCACCAAGAACACCGACCTTGCCACCGTGGCCCCCGGCATTGCCGAAGCCCTTATGGCCACCGGCATTGGTCTGGTTGCGGCTATTCCGGCTGTGGTGTTCTACAAC
>JAHEDL010000385.1 GCA_024641255.1 Pseudorhodobacter sp. | reverse complement strand
GCCTGCGCGGCCTGAACCGCCTCTGCCTCGTCGCCCGCATGGGTCGAAGCCGCAAGCCAGATTTTGCGCCGTGCCAGCAGGCTGCGCAGCCGATCAAGCTCGGTCTGGTCCACCGCAAGTGGCGGCGCCGCGACCTTTAGCGATCCAGACACCCTGACCACGGGCGCCCCCAGATTAACCAAACGATCAGCGGTGGCGTTATCTTGCGCATCGACAATCGAAAATCCGGCCAAAACATTGCGAAATACGCCCCGAAAGCGACGACGTTTCGCATGGCTTTGCGCCGTGATACGCGCGTTGACCAATGCAAGCGGAACCCCATGGCGCATCGCAGCCGCGACAGCGCCGGGCCAAATATCCTGTTCGGCCCAGATCGACAGATCGGGACGCCAATGATCCAGAAACCGCTTCAGATAGCGCGGCGCGTCAATCGGCAGATACTGATGCTGCGTGCGCGCCGGCAGGTTTGCGCCAATCACCTGCGCCGAAGATCGTGCAGATGAGGTGATAAGGAAAGACAAATCAGGGGCTTGCGCCGCCATCGCAGAAATCAGACCGCGCAGCGCAAGCACCTCGCCCAAGCCAACTGCATGCAGCCAAACCAAGCGGCCTTCCGGGCGCGGCACCGTTGCTTCACCCAGCTTTTCGCGCCAGCGCGCGGGGTCTTCCTTGCCGCGCGCCAACCGACGCCGCAGCAGCTTCGGCGCAAGCAAAGTTAGACAGTGGCTTGCCAGAACATAACCCGCCAAGGGCAGCCCAATGACCACAGCCCCTTTGGCCTTATTCATGGTCGTGAAAATTCTTTTGCAGCCCGTGCGCCCAAAACTCCGGCTGGTTCAGCACCGCCGCAAACCGGTGCGCCGCCTGCCCTTCGCCAAACCCACTGTGCGACGGATAGCGCCGCCCCCATTGTTGGTTCAAGAAATTGCCAATCGCATCGCTATCCTCTGCCCGCGCAGCAAAAACCGATACAGCTTGCGCCCGATTGGTCTGACGCGTGCCAATATCCAACGACGGAACGCCCAGAAACGGTGCCTCACGCACCCCCGCACTAGAATTGCCAATCATGCAGGCGGCCTGTTTCATCAATTCGGAAAAATGTGAAAACCGCATCGAAGGAATTATACGGAACTGATCCGTCGGCAATTGCGCAATCACCCCAAAGATATCTTCGGATCCGGGATCATTATTTGGCGCAATAACAACAAATTGTTTTCCAGATTGGCGCAGCATGGCAAATAGCGCGGCCGCCTGCGCGCCGATCGTATCTTGCTCGGATGTCACAGGATGGAAGATCACGATACCGTAATCGGCGAAAGCGATATCATAGCGCTGTTTCACTTCAGCTATCGACACACCAGACGGCCCTGCATGAAAATCAAGCTCTGGCGAACCCAAAACATGGATCGAAGTTTCGGGTTCACCCAACACCATGACCCGGCGCTTGGCCGTATCAGAAGAAACAAAATGATGGGTTGCAAGCTTGGTGTTGCAATGCCGGAACACCTCATCAATCGTGCCCGAAACCTCGCCGCCTTCAATATGGCAGGACGGAATATTGTTGGTTGCCGCAACCAAAGCCCCCGCCAACGCTTCGATCCGGTCCCCATGAACGATGATCAAATCAGGCCGATTTTCTGTGACGTAATCAGAAAAGCCGACAACGGTTTTAGCAAGCACAATATCCTGCCCATCTCCGGGGCGCTGATTCAGGAATTCATGCACACGCACGCCCGGCATTCGCTGCACCTCAAGCTTGGTCAAACCATAGCGTTCAATCATGTGCATGCCGGTCACAAAAAATGTCACCCGATGTCCTGCATCGCGCGCAGCAGCGGCCAATGGTTCCATCTTGCCAAAGTCGGCGCGGGTGCCGGTGAGGAAAAGCAAGGCGCGCGAGGCCTGTTGCGTTGCTAATTCACTCATTTGTCTGCCCTTTTATAATCTGCTCGATGCGTGCGGCTATGTCAGGAGCGATCCGCGCACTGCCTGCAAGGGACAGGTGGTTTGCGTCCCGAAACAGCACATCGCCATTCTCACCAACCAATATACACGCACCGCCCTTCTTGCAAAACTTGTCGCTAACATCCAGTCGGTACAGACCTTTGTTTTGCCCCAAATCATCAAGCATGTTGCGGGCAGCAGCGCTGTAATCGTCAAAGACCGCAGTTGGATAAGATGTATCGTCTGCAGTAACCCGATCTTTCCAAAGCGCCCAAGCATAGGTTTGCGGCACTTCGAACGGGGCTTCTGGCACCGGGTAAATAATAAGCACCGATTTTCCAGAATTTATTAAATCTGTGATCTCTTGCGACAGGTTATCTTTTAGATAGGCAAGACGATTTACCTCTGGCAGGTTATAGGGGCCCAAGACCGGCACCGAATACAGCTTGTCAGCTTTAACGCGTCCGTTTCCTGCATTAAAATCTCGCCGCTCTGTGTAGTTGTTCCAGTAGGCGTAAATGACCACCAGTTTTATGCGCGAGTTAGAAATAAGGTAATCACGAACCCTCCGATTATACCCGCTGCAATCTTCAGATTTTTCCACCGTAGAATTTGTAAGTTGTAGCATATTGACGGAATTTGGAATCGGAGAGCAACCGCCTAAACTGAACTCTTTCATCGACAACCCGTCGACCGCCAAAGCATCGCCAATCGGCTGCGCCACCGAAGCTGCGTGACTGTCGCCCCAAATTGCAATAGATGGCTCCACATCTTTCGCGCCAAGTGTACAAGCATCACTCGCTTGCAAAGTGTCGCCGCGCATGCGCCCAGTTGAGCAACGCTCATAGGAAGACGGTTCTGAATCTTCAAAGGCAATCGCCTTCCGCGCCTTCTCTGGTAAACGCTGCGGATAGCCTTTGGTGATGTGCCCAACAATAGAAAAAATGACGAGTATTGCCGCAAATGAAATCAAAAAGCGTTTCCCTGTTTTCCCGGCAAATCGACCAGATCTGAACGGCTGTTCGATAAAGCGCCAACTCAATGCTGCTAAAACAAAAGTCGCGCACAGCAGTAATAACCGCAGGTTTAATGGCAAAGCTTCTTGCCGCAACGTTAGTATAGCAA